>DGQJ01000367.1 GCA_002389705.1 Bacteroidales bacterium UBA4417 | reverse complement strand
ATGATTAATATATTATATCAACATAAGTAACTTTTGAGCATGGATTAAGCTGACACAAAATAAGCGTAAAAACTGATAGCTAACTGGCGCAGAGCGAATTTTATTTTCCTGATTTCTTGCATTACCGATAAAGCATCAAAAAAAATATCAAATTGTATCACGCTGAATGCGTGTTGTTTAAAAATTTTATGTATAATTATTTTTCACTATTTAGTACTATGTATTGCATAGTACTATTGATTATATTATCTTTGCCCCGTTATTCAAATTAAATCCACATGGAAAAAGCAGATTCAACCATTGCCCAGATGCGGAAAGGCGTACTCGAGATGTGCGTTGTGGCAGCCATCAGCAGCCGCGAAGCCTATGCCTCGGATATACTCGAGCGGCTGAAACAATCGCAGCTTATTGTGGTGGAAGGTACCCTATACCCCATCCTCACCCGGCTCAAAAACGAAGGATTTCTCAGTTACCGCTGGGAGGAATCCAATTCGGGGCCACCCCGCAAGTACTATTCAATTACACCCGAAGGAACCGTTTTTCTGACCGAACTGCGTTCAGGATGGGACGAACTTGTAACCGCCGTAAGTGCGTTGGTTGCCGGTAACACACAAACAGATTCAATAGAAACACCTAATACTCCAGTACAATGAAAAAGAACTTCTCAGTAAATATAGGCGGCCGCATTTTTAACATCGACGACGATGCCTATGAATGCCTGAACAGCTACCTGAACCGGTTACGGAACTTTTTTGCTGCAGAGCAGGGTTATGCCGAAATAATTGCCGATATCGAGATGCGTATTGCCGAGCTGCTCGACCAGCAGAAAGAACAAGGCCTTTCCATCATCACACTGAAGCATATTGAAGAGGTGATAGCCAGCATGGGCGAACCCGATCAGCTTTCGGATTCGGAAACAGAACAACCCAGGCATGCACCCGGCATAAAAACACGCGGAAAACTGTACCGCGACCCCGATAACCGACAGATTGGCGGTGTTGCCGCCGGTATAGCAGCCTGGTTCGGCATCGACCCGGTTTGGGTACGTTTGATTTTTGCCGCATTCACACTCCTTTACGCCGTTGGTATTATAGTTTACGCTGTGTTGTGGCTTATACTGCCTGTAGCCCAAACCACTTCCGAAAAACTCGAAATGCAGCGGCAAAGCATAAATATCAACACCTTGCGCAACGAACTAGCTTCAGCCGGTACAGGCATACAGCGAACCGGCAACACTGTTCTGAACAGTCTGGGAACCTTTGTCCGATTTGTAACCGAGGTGGTTGCACGTCTTTTCAATTTAATATTCAAAGTATTGGGCAGACTGGCCGGGCTGGCATTGCTTTTGGCTGTGGTAGCCCTGTTTTTTGGACTCAGTGCCGCTTCGCTGGTTCGTGAGCCTATGCATGTTGCAAGCTATCAGCTTAATACCACCACCATGGTACAATCGCTGCAATGGCTGGTGCCCGGGCCCGATGTGCGATGGCTGGCTTATATTTCAATTACCTTNNGCCGGCATCGTTACCGGGGTTGGGGGCATTTTTCAATACTCCCGGTCCACCGAGCAGGTTGGCTCAATTACAAAACACCAGAGCATAGCTATGAAGAAAAAGAAAATTCACCTGGCTGCAGGGCCCGATGACTATAACCAATATTTTATGCCCCTGGCCGGTGATACCATTCCGGGAAATATGAAATATGCCCTGGGAGAAATCAATCTCAGCCTCAGGCCTGTTCCAGCCGATAGTTTGTACTTCACTACCGTGCAATCGGCTTCAGCCGGACAGCAATCGGCAGCAGCCTCTTTTGCCGCAAACATACTGTACCAGGTGAACCTGCAGGATACACTCGTAAAGCTGAATCCATATTTTATGTTCCCGCAAAATGACGGCATGCGATACCAGAAACTGGATGTAATTGTGGGGATTCCGGTAAACACTGAAGTTGAAATTGATGAACCACTGCGCTGGAAGGCTAATTACTTCGATTTCAGAGATGGCAGCCGCGAAGGAGGTCCGTATATTATGACTTCGTCGGGCTTACAGCTGAAAAACCCTCCAGCTCCCGAACCTCCTGATACTATTCAGGACGACATATCAGAAAGGGGCAGAAAGGTAACCATTATCAGAAAAACGGCGAACGGCAAAACGGTTACCGAGCGCACCATCGAAACGAAATAAAACGAAAAAGCCGGGTGATAAAAGCAGTATTCCCTCCAATGGCAGGGAATACTGCTTTTCTGTTGTTTCACACCTCGCAATTAAATTCCGGGTTCTCACGCCGTTTTCCCCCGGAAACAGACTTTTGTGTTTCATTTAGAATAAAAAACAGGTATTTTTACCGGACGAAAATCTTATTTCCACAACCTATAATTATTTCTTACCATGCGCATAAAACCTGTAAAAATCCTGACACTATTTCTCATGTTTTTTGCCGTATTGATATTAGCAATTTTTTTCGGCATTTCGCCATTGGCAAAGTATCAGATCGAAAAGAACAGTGTGGAGTGGACCGGCCGTAAAATAACGATGGATCATTTGTTTATTAACCTCTGGAGATGGGATGTAACCGTTAAAGGATTAAAGGTTTACGAACAAAAGAGCAGCAAACAGTTTTTCAGCGCCGATGAAATATACACGGATATCAGTATACTGAAAGCTATTGGAGGCGAATACCAGGTAAATACTTTCAGGGTTGAAGGGCCGAAATTAATGATAGAACAAAACGGAAATAAATTCAATTTCGACGACCTGGTTACCCGTTTTACAGCTTCCGATACCACTCAGAAAGAACCTGAACAACCATCGGAGCCCACCAAATACCGCATTGAGCGGATTGAAATCACCAACGGAACCATCACGTATAAAGACATGCTGCTGAAAAACGAACTGGTGATGCAGCTGTTTAAAATGGGTTGCCCCTTGCTGGTATGGAACTCGCCCTTGCTTAATGCCGCTACCGAATTTAGCCTCAATACGGGCGGAAAAGCCGAAGCCAACATTTTACTGAACCTCGATTCGTTGTCGTATACGCTAAATGCGAATGTTGAAAAGCTAAACCTTCAGATGCTGGTACCTTACCTGAAAGATTACGTGGTCACTTCCTATGTTGGAGGGTTATTAAGCAGCAAGTTACTGATAAAAGGCGACTTTGATGTACCCGAAGCCGTTGCTGTTAAGGGGAACATTGAATTGTCGGATTTCAGGATTGACGATAAAGACAAAGCTACGGTGGCTTCGTGGAAAAACTTCGCAATAGCCGTCGATTCGCTGGACGTGGCAGGCAACATTTACGATTTCGGGGAAATAAGCATGCAGGACCCATACCTGCTTTTCGAATATTACGATAAAAGCGACAATTTCACCAACCTGATGGTGCCTGCGCAAACCACTTCAACCGATACCACAACATCGGCCGACCAGGTTGATTATTCCAATCCGTTTACCATCATGGCCGATTATATAAAGGAAATCAGCAAGGATTATATCATCAGTAACTATACCGCAAGGGACGTGCAGATCCATAACGGGCATATCGTTTACAAAGACTATACCCTCGAAGATAAATTTGTGTACGATCTTGAAAACCTCGAGATGCAATCGGGGCCCATCAGTTCGAAAAGCGACAGCATTTCGTTCGATATGAGTTGCATGGCAAACCGATCGGGAAAACTTAAAGCCCACCTTTCATTCGATCCCCGCGATTACATGAACATGTCAGTAAACTATTCCATTGACAACATGCGGATTTCGGATTTTAATCCATATTCCAAATTCTACGTGGCCCATGCTTTTGTTGAAGGCCTGCTCTTCTATTACAGCACCAACACCATCAGCAACGGGCAGCTGAAAAGCACCAACGTGATGAGCATTAAAAAGATAGAAGTTAGCCGAAGGATAAAAGGTATGGGCCTGATGGATGTTCCGTTGCGACTGGCCATAGCCATACTCCGCGATCGGAAAGGGAATATTGATCTTGATATCCCGGTTGAAGGAAATTTAAAAGATCCTACGTACAAAGTAGGTAAAGTAATCTGGCAGATCGTGAAAAACCTGATCGTAAAAGCGGCAACGGCACCATTCGACCTGCTGGCAAAAGCCTTTGGTGGCAACGAAGATGATATAAAATACATACGGTTCGATTACCTGCAGAAGCAGTTCGATAACCGGCAGTTGAAAAGCCTCGACCTGGTTGGCAGGGCACTGACCGAAAAACCCGAATTAAAGGCAAAACTGGTTCAGGTTGCCAGCCGCGAAAGCGAAAAGGAATTGCTGGCTTTGTTCCTGGCAAAAGGAATGTATTACAAAAAAGCAATCCTCAAAACGCCTAAAGATAGCCTGGATGCAAAGGATTTAGAAGCCATATCAGGCATTTCGAATAAGGATACGTTGTTCAATACCTGGCTGAACCAGATGTTTTTACCCGAAGACGTATCGGGCATGCCCAGCCAGCTGAAATGCCGTAAGATGTTCGGCGAACAGGTACTCGACCAGGAAGTGAACAATTTATTTGCCATACGCAACCGGTTAATTTTAAATTACCTGGTTAATGAAAAGAAGCTGGACCCTTCACGGATCACAATAACCAATACCACCGACGAGAAATCGGCTGAGTTCGAAAGTACGCCCAGGTATACGGTTGAATTTCATGTAGATGAATAATACCTCAATTCCACTTTGGTAAACGCATTCCGGGTATAGAATTAAACACACGTTCCGTTATCCGGTTGCGCCAATTATCTGCTATTCCTAAAAGGCTGCAAAAGATTTGGCACCCCGGGCTACCCCTTTACATCTAAAAAATTATATATTTGTGGTAATTATATTTGTACAGGTATGCAAACCGCAGTCTATAAGCCGAAAAACCACATCCGTATAGTTACTGCCGCCGCGCTGTTCGACGGCCACGATGCCTCCATCAACATCATGCGCCGCATACTGCAAAGCACCGGCGTGGAGGTAATTCACCTGGGGCACGACCGGCAGGTTCAGGAAATTGTTGATTGC
>DGQJ01000362.1 GCA_002389705.1 Bacteroidales bacterium UBA4417 | reverse complement strand
TATTATTAATTTTGCCCTATAATTTCAAAAACACAAATCACTATGGAAATCAAAATTACAACCACACAGATTCTAAAAATATTATACATCCTCTCGTGGATCATATTTGTAGGGGTATGTATTGACGCCGGCGGATATATATTCAACGCGTTCTTCACACTCATGGTGAATCCTGCCGGAGCCAGCAAATTCTGGCAGGAAATTGACTTATCCGGTCTGTATAATTACGACCATGGTTATTATGTAACCGTTGCATTGTTCATGATTATTGTTGCGGTATTAAAAGCAATAATGTTTTACCTGATTGTTAAAATACTGCACGATAAAAAACTAAATCTTGCCCAGCCTTTTAACCGGGAAGTCGGGCGGTTTATTTTTCATTTGTCGTACCTATCTTTCGGCATAGGAATATTTTCGTGGTGGGGCGTAAAACAAACCAATTGGCTAGCCCAGCAGGGCGTTACGATGCCTGATGCACAACAACTACACCTGGGGGGTGCTGATGTGTGGCTTTTTATGGGTATCACACTTTTCGTGATTTCCCAGATTTTTAAGCGGGGAATTGAAATACAGGAAGAAAACGATTTAACAGTTTAAGCCATGCCGATAATTGTAAATGTAGATGTAATGATGGCAAAACGGAAAATGTCGCTGAACGAGCTTTCCGGAAAAGTGGATATAACACTTTCGAACCTTTCCATACTCAAAACAGGCAAGGCAAAAGCGATAAGATTCAGCACCCTGGAAGCTATTTGCAAAGCCCTCGATTGCCAGCCGGGGGATATCCTGGAATTTGTTTCGGAAGAAAAAAGCCATTGAACAACAAATCTTCCGTTTGCAGGGACTATTTTCTTACAACCTGAATTGAGCCTGGCTCAATCTTACAGAGACTTTTCCATGCACACTGATTGATATAAAAAGATACACATTGGAATTCAGCACAATCAGAGTCAGGCAAAATTCCTCCTACAATTCCAGTTCGCGGTAGGGATCCCAGTAAATTTCATGGAAATTAACAACCTGGTCGTTTACAACTTTTATGCCCTCACTTTCGAGCAGTTGCTGCATTAAACCCGGGGCACCAAAATGATGTTTCCCTGTGAGCAGGCCATTACGGTTAACTACCCGGTGGGCAGGTATATGCTGCAGCATGTGATGCGAGGCATTCATAGCCCAGCCTACCATACGCGACGAGCCGCCAGTGCCCAGGTAGCGTGCAATGGCACCATAAGATGTAACCCTGCCGTGCGGAATAAGCGCAACAACAGCATACACTTTCTCGAAAAAAGAGATTTCTTCCACCACCATTCAAAATTGGAGAAGTAAAAGTAAAGCTAATTTGGGCCCGGAAGATTTCCTGGCGAAAAATTATGCTTCGTTAAGTCTGAACCTGAGATATTTTATAGTCAGCCCCTGCTCAAGCCATATCTTTTCGTAATGGGTCTGCACATCAATTACGTCCTTAACTTCGGGATCATCGGGGGTAGCGTACAAATCGGGATTGTTGTACAATAATTCATGACCAGATTCCCTGATTACGTCGAGGGTATACTCGTAAAACATATCATTATCCGTTTTAAGGTGGATAATACCCCCGGGTTTCAGCACCTGTCTGTATCGTTCGATAAACTGAGGTGAAGTAAAGCGTTTGCTGTGCCTGGGGCTGTTGGGTTGCGGCTCCGGAAAAGTAATCCAGATTTCGTCAATTTCGCCGGGCCCAAACACTTTAGCAATATTTTCGGCACGGATGCGGACAAAGGCTACGTTGGGGCGGTTGTCCTCATTGCTGGTTTTTGCGCCGCGCCACATACGCGCTCCCTTTTTATCGATGCCTATAAAATTCCTTTCCGGATATTTTGATGATAAGTCGACGGTGTATTCACCTTTACCGCAACCCATTTCGATAATAATGGGGCTATGGTTGTGGAAAAAAATTTTATTCCAGTTGCCACGCAAAGAAAATCCGGCGGAAAGTTCTTCCCAGCCGGGTTGAAAAAAGTGATTAAACGTTTCATTTTCAGCAAAGCGCTGAAGTTTTCTTTTAGCCAAAACTATATGATTTGAGAAGAGATGCCAGGTGGGTAACCAGGTTGTAAATTACCCCCTTTGTTTTTTCAATATCCATGATGAAGCAAAGCCTGATTTTTTCACTTCATCAAGTTGCCGTTGGGCTTCGTCGTAGGAATTAAATCCTTTCATGCTCACAATATACAGCCCACCGGGAGTGGTATCAATAATTGCTGCCGGATAACCCTGTTCACGAAGTTCTTCAATTAATTTCAAGGCATTGTTCTGATCCCTGAAAGCGCCGCCGATCACAAAGAAATGCTGGTCAGCAGGAATTTCAGCAGACGTATTTGCTTCGGATTTCGTGCTTATTTTAACTTTATCAAGTTCTGCATTCGAAACTGCGCCGGGTTCAAAAGCAATATTCTCAGCAACCAACACGCTTGCCGGCGACTGGATTACCTGCTTTGGTTGTTCACTCAACCTGGCGGGCGAGGGAGTGGCTTTTACATGCACAGTTTTACCCGGTGTTGACCGAACCCAGGAGAAAATGCCGGTGTAGTTGTGAACGTAATTATCGATAACATTGCCATTAAGCGAACCCCAGAGTACAAAACCAATAAACGGTGCAAGCACAGCGGCCCATTTGAGCGTTTCGGGCACCAAACGGCGTAATTTCGAGTTCCGGTCACGGTATTTCGGCGATTGAATTTCGGGAACAACGGAGGTTTGC
>DGQJ01000361.1 GCA_002389705.1 Bacteroidales bacterium UBA4417 | reverse complement strand
ATTTCGGGAACAACGGAGGTTTGCATTCCGGCAGTTTTGCCAATAAATACAGGCAGCCCGAAAGCATCAGGATTAAAATTCAACTCCAGTGAAGGTTTAAATTCCAACCGGCCGGAGGCATTTATAAAAAGTTCACCAATTCCCTCTAATTTTACTTTTTCACCTTTATGAATGGTATCGAGGCATATTTCGACCCATTTCTTTATTTCGTAAAGGGCTTCGCGATAAGAGGTGTTTTGAACAGATGCGATATGGTTGGCTAATAAACCGTCGTTGGCAGCAAGTCCTGAGTTGAAAGCGAGTGTACCCGAGGGCGGGAAAAATTCATGCGAGGTATGAATGATCCTGGCAGGAATGTTCGCTTTTATAAAGCCTCCAAGCCCGGGAACAATCACACATTCGTGATGGTACAGTAAATCAGCAATATGCCTTGTTATCATTGAAATTTGTGACTTTTTAATCCGCTAAGATAAAACAATCGGACTAAAAATATCAAGCATTGTTAGTAAGTTTCAGTAAATCTTCGGGCACATCTATGCCAATGGTCTCAATATCAGTAATGGCAGTATGAATGCTGTACCCGTGGTAAAGCCAGCGCAATTGTTCCAGCGATTCGGCTTCTTCGGGGGGAGCTGCCGGAAGGTTCAGGATTTCCTTAAGAACTGCCGAACGGTAGGCATACAATCCAATATGCCTGTAGTAATCGTGATGATCGCACCAGGTATCCTGCGTAATTCCGCGAAAATAAGGGATAGGCGAACGGCTGAAATACAATGCTTTGCCTTGCATATCGGGAACCACCTTTACAACATTCGGGTTAAAAATGTCGTCAGTATTTTCAATTTTGCGGATCAGGGTTCCGATTACAACCTCAGGATTATTGAATAATGAAACAGCAAGATCTATCTGCGATGGATCGATAAAAGGCTCATCCCCCTGGATATTAACAATAACATCGTAGGGGCATTTACCCATAAACGATAGATTTTCAACCACTTCGCCAATGCGCGAGGTGCCCGAAGCATGCGTTTCGGAGGTCATCATTACCTCACCGCCGCAATCCTTCACATGGTTAAAAATACGTTCATCGTCAGTAGAAACTATCACCCGGTCGAGAACTGAAGTTTTGAGCGTTTGTTCGTACACCCGCATAATCATGCTTTTCCCGTCGATCATTACCAGCGGTTTGCCCGGGAAACGGCTGGATGCATAACGGGCCGGAATAACGCCTAATGTGCTTAACGACATGTGAATCCTTTTATAATGAAGGTATTAGTATGCCCTGGCAAAGATAACCCGCTGTCTGGAAGGTTTCCCGGTGCGAATACATTTGCCTTCTTCAAATTTACCATCAATTGGAATAAGCCTAATAGTTGCCTTGGTTTCCTCCTTGATCAGTTGTTCGGTTTCGGAGGTTCCGTCCCAATGCGCTGCAATAAATCCGCCTTTCCCGTCGAGTTGAGCAACAAATTCTTCCCAGGTGTCAACCTTGTATGTATTTTCCTCCCGGAAATCGTAAGCTTTCTGAAAGAGGTTTTCCTGAATATTTTCGAGCAGGTTGCTGATTTTGTGTTCAATATCAGTTAACTGGAATACTGATTTCTCGAGGGTATCGCGGCGGGCAACCTCAACGGTACCATTTTCGAGGTCGCGTGGGCCGATAGCCAGCCTTACAGGCACGCCTTTAAATTCGTATTCATTAAATTTCCAGCCAGGTTTCTGGGTTGAACGATCGTCGTATTTTACACTGATGCCCAGCACTTTTAGTTTCTTAACAATTTCGTTTACTTTTTCCGAAATCTGTGCCAGCTGCTCATCAGTTTTATAAATCGGAATGATAACCACTTGTATAGGAGCCAGTTTTGGAGGAAGCACCAGCCCGTGATCGTCGGAATGCGTCATGATTAAGGCTCCCATGAGGCGAGTGGAAACGCCCCATGATGTTGCCCAAACATATTCAAGTTTATTTTCTTTACTCAGGAATTGTACGTCAAAGGCTTTTGCAAAATTCTGGCCCAGGAAATGCGATGTTCCTGCCTGCAGTGCTTTACCATCCTGCATCAGACCTTCAATACAATAAGTTTCGAGAGCGCCGCCAAATCTTTCGTTGGCCGATTTAACGCCTTTCAGCACCGGCATAGCCATCCATTTTTCGGCAAACTCGGCATAGATATTGATCATTTTTTCGGTTTCCTCAATAGCTTCGGCCTCGGTTGCGTGCGCTGTATGACCTTCCTGCCATAAAAATTCGGCTGTCCGCAGGAACAAACGCGTACGCATCTCCCACCGAACCACATTAGCCCACTGGTTAACAAGTATGGGCAAATCGCGGTACGACTGAATCCATGTACGATAGGTATCCCAGATAATGGTTTCGGAAGTGGGGCGAACAATAAGTTCTTCCTCCAGTTTTGCATCCGGATCAACAATTACTCCTTTACCATCAGGTGAATTTTTTAGCCGGTAATGGGTAACAACGGCACACTCTTTGGCGAATCCTTCAACATGCGAAGCTTCTTTGCTGAAAAATGATTTTGGGATAAAAAGAGGGAAATACGCATTCTGATGCCCGGTTTCTTTAAACATATCATCAAGAACTCTCTGTATTTTCTCCCAGATTGCATAACCATAAGGTTTTATAACCATACAACCCCTTACAGCTGAGTTGTCGGCCAGTTCAGCTTTAATTACGAGTTCATTATACCATTGTGAGTAATTCTCTTCGCGTGATGTAAAATCTTTTGCCATTTTGTAATTTGTGGTATGATAATTGTGCTTTTTCAGGTACTAACAGGCAACAAAATTACAAAAAATATCGCTCTGAATACATACCAACCTGCTTTGCAAAAAGCATAACATAAGGAGGTCATCATGAAACACATTTTATTTTTAACGGCGGTAATGTTGATGGTGTCAGCTTGCACCACATCGTACCAGGCAACCGGATACGATGATGTATATTATACGCCCAGCAGCCAGCCAGCAGTTGTTAAGCACACTGTTACGGTAAAAACCACTGAGCAAAATATGGCTGCAGTACCCGATACGGGGTATTATGATAACCAGCAATATGCATCCGGTAATAATACGTATCCTGATACCAATTATGCGGCTTCGCAATATTACGATGAATCGTACGAAGCACGCATCAACAGATTTGATGAGCCCTATGTTTCCACTTCATATTACAGCGATATTTACACCGCTCCCTATTATTACTATGATCCAAGCCCATGGCATTGGGGAATTTCCCTGAGTTTTGGCTTTGGTTACGGTTACCCGTATTATGGTTACGGATACGGCTATCCTTATTATGGCTATCCATATTACGACTCCTATTATCCTTACTATGGTTATGGATGGGGATATGGTTACCCTTACTATGGATACAACAATTACTGGTATGGATATAACGATGGGTATTATCATGGATATTACGATGGTTCGAATGGATACTATCCATACGGCGGGTATGCATCGGAATATGGCCACAGGGGTTCGGTAGGCAATTCCGGCTATTCAGCACGTGCAACCCAAACCAATAGCAGCAGGCAAGGTGATCCGGGATCAGTTTCAGGGAGAGCAGGATCAACAACAGCTACAAATTCACCAAGGGGAACTGCAGCCATTACATCAGGCGAAAAAAATGCAGCAGCCAATCCAGTGCGCGGAAGTGAAACTTCATCAGCTACCAGGCAGGGAGTAGCCGTAGCAGCCGGCGCACAGGACAGTAGATCCGCCGCCGCAACTAACAGTTCCTCAAATCAAAGTGTCAGGGGACAAAGCGCGAGCGGAAGCAGCGATACCCGGTACGGTACTCCGGCAGCAAACAGCCAACGGGCAGTTACCGGCACTGGACAGCCACAGCGCAGGTACCAGTATACGTCGCCATCGCGCAGCAGCCAGAATGCCAGCGGCCAGAACAATGCAAATCCGGCCCGTAACACCCAAACATACACCACCCCGGAATATAGCCGCCCGCGTTCAGGCCAGGAATATACATCGCCAAAATACCGTAATACGCAGCCTTCGGGTAACGAGGCTAACCCTAATGCAAGGGTAACCCAGCCGACTTACAGCAATCCACAGCAAGGAAATGAAAACCGCCCGAATTCGCAACCTACTTATCAAAGGCCAACGCAGTCGAGGTCGAATGAGAGCAACTCTGCACCACGTTACAACTCCTCTCCTCAACCCTCAAGGTCCAATACCTACTCGTCGCCACAGCCTTCGCGCTCCGACAGCTATTCGCCTCCAGCACGCAGCAGCGCACCATCAAGATCGAGCGACAGCTACACACCTTCAAGAAGTTCATCCTCAGGTTCGGGTGGCAGCTATACACCATCAAGGAGTTCATCCTCAGGATCCAGCGGAAGCTATTCGCCATCCAGAAGTTCATCGCCAAGTTCGGGAGGAAGTCCTTCGGGTGGAAGCCGTAGTTCTTCATCAGGATCAGGCAGCGGCGGACGCAGATAAACCGAAAAATTATTATAAAAGTCCCTTGTTTTACGACCTGCAAACCATAGTGGTTCAAGCCATTTGAACCATGGATTGCAGGTTATTTTTTACCAAAATTCAACTGCTATGAAAAAGATAACTGCATTATTTAGCGCAATTGCAACAGCAATGTTGATTTCCGGCACATTATATGCACAAAATCAGAACGACGCATTGCGATATTCGCTCATCAATTATGGAGGTTCGGCAAGATTTTTAGGCTTGTCGGGGGCTTACGGAGCAGTAGGCGCTGATTTCACCTCGCTGAGCCAGAATCCGGCCGGACTTGGGCTTTACCGTAAATCGGAGTTTACGATCACCCCTATGATTTCATCGAACAACACCACTACGGAGTTTTTGAGCCAAATAAATGAAGATTCGAGAACTACCATGTACCTGGGCAATGTTGGCTATGTGTATTCACAGAACATGAACGGACGCGCCGGTGCCCTGGTACAGCTGAATTTCGGCTTTGGTATCAATATGCTGAATTCATTCAGCAACCGAATGGTAATCACTGGTTTTAACAACTATAATTCACTGATGACCAGCTATGTGAATCAGGTAAACGCTTCGGGCGAGCCACCTAGTAACTGGGACAATTATGGTGCCGGCCTGGCTTATGATGTTGACCTGATTTTCTGGGATTCAATTTCTCCAACAAACCAGCGATGGGCTGCCGATATGGAAAACGGTGGCGTTAACCAGGTGAAAACAGTTGAAACTTACGGTAGTTCCAACGAAACAGTCCTCAGTGCAGCAGCCAACATTTCGAATAAATTCTTCCTTGGAGTTACTTTTGCATTTCCATACATCAGATACCATGAAGATAGCAGGTTAACTGAAAATGACAGCAAAAGCCTCAATTCCTATTTCGACTCTTTCGACCGCTATGAATATGTGGATACCAGGGGTGCAGGATTCAACTTTAAAGCCGGTTTTATATTTATGCCGGTTGANNACAATGGCAATCACCTGTCGAAAACGCCGGCCAATGGTTATTTTGATTATGAACTTAAGACCCCGCTCAGGGCTACCGGCAGCCTGGCGTTTATCATCGGTAAATACGGGCTTATAAGTGCCGATTACGAATACATTGATTACTCGGAAGCAAAACTTAGCTCGCATGATTATAGCTTTTCAAGCGAAAACAACTCCATACGCTCCGATTTCAAGACTGCCAACAATTTCAGGATCGGTGCCGAGGTTAAAGCAGGCATAGCTGCATTCAGGGGTGGATATAGCTTTTATGGAACACCCTATGTTGGCTCCGACTCAGAAGGCGACCGCAATGGCTACTCTTTCGGAGTAGGAATCAGGGATAAAGGCTATTTTGTCGACTTTTCGTATAACCACATGAAATCGAATGCATATTACTACATGTACGGAGAAGCTCCTGAATCGTACAATACAATTAAAACCAATGCTTACAGTCTCACATTGGGTTTCCGTTTTTAGGTTAGATTGAATAATTCGTTAACTCTTGATGCTCATTTGGCGAAAAAGGATCCCGCGAAAGCGGGATTCTTTATTTACATCTATGAAGACAGATTACCGGCGAATAATTAAAACTCATAAATCTCAAAACCAATAAGTTCAGTTGCCAGCAAAATTGATTTCCGGGCCTGAAGAGAAATGCAATCGCAGCCAACTGGCTTCATGCCATAGGCAAAGGTTAATTAAAACCTTATGTGCTTAAGTTTGTTTCTCTTATAAACACTCACAAAACACAATACAGATCAAGTTGAAATGCAGCTCAATATTCCTGAAACCACTCAAAAACGAATACTTATCGCCGGTGGAGGCTTTGCCGGCCTGAAACTTGCCAGCAAACTGGCCAACAGCAATTTCCAGGTTGTTCTTGTTGATAAAAATAATTTTCACCAGTTTCAACCGCTTTTCTACCAGGTAGCAACAGCGGGCCTGGAGCCAAGCGCTATTTCATTTCCTTTGCGGAAAATATTCCAGCGTTCGGAAAATGTAATTATCAGGGTAGCAGAAATTACATCGGTGCACCCCGAAAAAAAAGAAGTAATTACAACACTAGGAGCTGTAAGCTATGATATTTTAGTGCTTGCCATGGGCGTTGATACCAATTTTTTTGGAATGAAACAGGTAGTGCAACATGCCATTCCCATGAAATCGGTTGCCGAAGCGTTGAGTTTAAGAAACCGAATATTACAGAATTTCGAGGATGCCCTTATTGAAACTGACGCTGAGAAACAAAAGGCCTTGCTTACCATTGTTGTTGTTGGGGGCGGGCCAACAGGGGTTGAAGTATCGGGAACGCTGGCTGAGATGAAAAAGTTTATTTTACCCAAGGACTATCCCGAACTCGATTTCAGCAAAATGAATATTTACCTTGTTGAGGCCGGCAGCAGGTTGCTGAGCGGGATGACTGAAAAATCATCGGCCCAGGCAGCAAAGTACCTCGAACACCTGGGTGTTCATGTTTTATGTAATGCACAGGTTGGCGATTACGATGGCGAACAAGTAAATATAGGACCTGTACTGAAAATTGCAGCCAAAACACTGGTTTGGGCGGCAGGTGTAACCGGGAAACAAACCGACGGATTGCCTGCTGAATTATATGTGAGAGGGAACCGCATTAAAGTGAATGCATTCAACCAGGCTGAAGGATTCGAAGATATTTATGCCCTAGGTGATTATGCCTACATGACCGAAGAAAAATATCCGAACGGGCATCCGCAGGTTGCTACACCAGCTATACAGCAGGCAAAATTATTGGCCAATAACCTCAAAAGGCAACAACAAGGCAAAGCGATGAAACCCTACACCTATTTTAACCGCGGCTCAATGGCAACAGTAGGCCGAAACCTGGCGGTTGTCGAACTGCCATTTATAAAATTTTATGGTTTTTTTGCCTGGTTAACCTGGATGTTTGTCCACCTGATGGCCATTGTAGGCGTAAAAAACCGGGTGCTGGTTTTTATCAACTGGTTCTGGAATTATGTTACCTACGACCAGTCGCTCAGGCTGATTATTAAGCCGTTTGTGAAGAAAGAAGAGTAGGAAGAATTGGGGATTGCGGATTGGGCTTGCCTGACGGCGATAGCTGGCAGGGATTGCGGATGTGGGATGTACGATGTGGAATTGCGGAATTCGGATTGTGGATTGCGGAATTCGGATTGCGGATTGGTGATGACGGATGTAGAATTTATAAAGTGCTGGTAAGAGGGGCGACAAAAAAAAAGAGCCTTTCGGCTCAACTGTTTAACTATCAAAAATATCGGGCAGCTGCATGCGCAGCATTGTCATTTTCAGGATTTCTCCCCTTTGAAAATCGTTATAAACGCTCCAGTTGGCAATTTCATCCAGCTTACGGAAGCAGCCCACACATTTTCCTTTATGATCGAGGGTACATACTCCCCTGCAAGGTGATTTTATCTCGTTGCCGTTCTCCTCTTGCTTGTGAAACATAATGCTTTGTTTATCATGTAGAACGAATCATTTTATAAAAAGTTCACAAAGGAACGTTAATTCCTGAAAAGTAAAAATATTTTGGCTGCAAATCTCCAGGCTGTTTAATAAATTAA
>DGQJ01000356.1 GCA_002389705.1 Bacteroidales bacterium UBA4417 | reverse complement strand
CGATGAAAAGGGCATTGCCTTACTGTTGGAGCCAGGCCCGGATTTTGATGCCATTGAAGATGAGAAACCGGATAAAACAAAGTTCCGGTTTTTGCTAAAATACCTGCGCCCGCACAAGGGTTTTATGGTACAGGTTATGCTGGCTATGCTGCTGGGCAGCTTGCTACAGCTTATTTTGCCCTTNNCACAATCAGTCGTTGATAAAGGGATTGGCAACCAAAACCTGAATTTTGTTACGTTGGTACTTATAGCGCAAATGGTGCTAATGGTTAGCCGCACAGCCGTTGATTTTATACGTAACTGGTTGCTGCTGCATATAAGTACACGCATTGATATATCGCTGATTTCCGATTTCCTGATCAAACTGATGAAACTCCCTATCAGTTTTTTCGATACCAAAATGATTGGCGATATTATGCAGCGTATAGGCGATCATTCACGTATACAAAATTTTCTTACCGGCTCATCCATTAATATTTTATTTTCGACGGTAAACCTGCTTATTTTCAGCGTTGTACTGGCTATTTACAGCTTGCAGATATTAGGTGTCTTTATTATTGGCAGCACAATATATTTTATCTGGGTGTGGTTGTTTATGAAAAAACGCCGCGAACTGGATTTCAAGCGTTTTGCGCAACTGGCCGATAACCAGAGCAACTTGTACCAACTTATCACTGGTATGCAGGAAATTAAACTTAACAATTGCGAGCGGCAGAAACGCTGGAAATGGGAACGCATACAAGCGCGTATTTTCCGGGTAAGCGTGCAGGGACTCGCACTTAACCAGTGGCAACAGGCAGGCGCGCTGTTTTTCAACGAATCCAAAAATATTTTTATCACATTTCTGGCAGCATCAGCCGTAATAAATGGCGATATCACACTAGGCATGATGATGAGTGTGCAGTATATTATCGGCCAGTTAAATGCACCGGTTGAGCAAATGATAAACTTTATGCAGGCAGCCCAGGACGCAAAAATAAGCATGGAACGCCTGGGTGAAATTCATCAGAAAGAAGATGAAGAACCCGCCACAGCCATGAAAATTCATCACTTGCCCGAAAATAAGACTATCACGGTACAAGACTTATCATTCCAGTACGAAGGCCCGCACAGCGAGATGGTGCTTAAAAACATAAACCTATCCATCCCGGAAGGGAAAACCACAGCCATTGTTGGAAGCAGCGGCAGCGGTAAAACTACGCTGGTAAAACTTTTATTGGGATTTTACGAGCCGGTTACCGGCGAGATCAGGGTAGGCGATACCTTGCATAAAAACTTCAGCAGCAGTTTCTGGCGTTCGCAATGCGGGGCTGTAATGCAGGATGGCTTTATTTTTTCGGATACCATTACCGAAAATATTGCTCCGGGTGATGAAAATGTGGATTTGATCAAATTACGACACGCTGTAAAAGTGGCAAATATTTCGGAGTTCATTGATGGCTTGCCTTTAGGCTTTAATACCAAAATAGGGCAGGAAGGCAGCGGCATTAGCCAGGGACAGCGACAACGGCTCTTAATTGCCAGGGCAGTATATAAAAATCCGGAATATGTTTTTTTCGACGAAGCAACCAATTCGCTGGATGCCAACAACGAGAAAGTGATTATGCAGAATCTGGAAGAGTTTTTCAGCGGCATCCAAGATAGCCAGGTCGCGGTTGATATTCGGGGCGCGACTCAAAGTCGCACACCGAATAGAAAAACCGTTGTAGTTGTCGCGCACCGTCTAAGCACCGTAAAAAATGCCGATCAAATTGTGGTTTTGGAAAAGGGCGAAATTATTGAACAGGGTACACATGAGGCATTAACCAGCCTGCGAGGTGCCTATTATGAATTGGTAAAGAATCAACTTGAGTTAGGAAATTAATTCTGGCATAATTAATTACGCAGAATCAGCACATTATCGCATTAACACATTAGTAAATGCCTGAAGAACTAAAAGAACGATCCATAGAAATCCGCAGTGAGGAAATTGACGAAATCCTGGGTAAAACACCAAACTGGATTTTGCGTCGTGGAGTGATATTGTTTCTTATAATTATTCTTGCACTCATTGCAGGCAGTTGGGTGTTTAAATATCCTGATATAATAGGTGCACCCATTGTTATTACAACCAATAATCCGCCTTCGCCTGTTGTTGCACGCAGCAGCGGAAGGATAACAGCATTTTACGTTACCGATAAACAAGCTGTAACATCGGGGCAATACCTGGCTATACTCGAAAACACCTCGGATATTGAATCAATTTTCATACTTAAAAAGCTTATACTTCGGGCCGACTCTTTGGGATACAAAGCTTCAATCAGCGAAACTAATACATCAACAATACTAAACCTTGGCGAATTACAACCCTATTACCTGAATTGGACAACTGCGGTGAGTAATTACAAAAGATACATTGAAATGTCGTTTAATGCTAAAAAGATCAGAGCTTTACAGGAGCAGATTGCGTTAACAAATTCTTATTTCGAAAAGCTTAAAAGTCAAACAAATTTACAGGCTCAAAATCTCCGGATCGCAACTATTCAATATAGGCGTGACTCATTGTTGTGTATACAAAAAGTTCTGCCATCGGCAGAATTTGAAAAATCAGAAATAGCTTTAATTGGCACAAAATCAGCATATAAAAATTCGGAAATAGCACTTTCCAATACAGATATCCAGATTAATCAGCTCAACCAGCAAGTGCTTGAATTACAATTGAATGATGAAAATGAAAAACAAAAACTATTAAACGAAATAAGTGCAACCTTTAAAAACCTCTGTAGTCAATTCGATACCTGGGAGCTAAATTATGTATTGAAAAGCAGAGTTGATGGAATTGTATCTGTAGGGAAATACTGGAGTTCAAACCAAAATGTAAAATCAGGCGAACAGGTTATGACCGTTATTCCAAAAAAGAAGGAAAAACCTATTGGTAAAATTATACTTCCGATGCTTGGAGCCGGCAAAGTTAAAGCAGGTCAGCAGGTAAACATTAAACTCACGAATTTCCCATATATTGAATATGGAATGTTAAAGGGAACAATCAGCACAATATCCTCAGTACCTGATCAGGGCAATTATTATGTTGAAATTAAATTAAATAATGGACTGATTACAAACTACAATAAAACACTTCCTTTTTCGCAGGAGATGACCGGCAGTGCCGAAATTATTACTGAGGATATGCGGCTGTTGCAAAGGTTGACTGGGCCGGTGTATTCATTATTTAAAGAAAAGCTGGCCGATTAAGTTTTGATTGATCTTCCAGCCTCAGATGATAATGTAATGGTGAAAAAATCCCCGCTACCACGAACTTTTCTCACCGAAGGTAATCCTTTCGCGTGGTGAAGACAAATCAAAAACGATATCATTTCCTTTGCTCGCGCGCTCAATGCTATTAAGTTAAGCAAATTCCTCGGCTTGCGCGGGCATGTTACGCGTGCACGATAAACCTGGTGATCAAAATAACCGAAACTATAGATTTTTGATATTTATAAAACCATATCAGACAAGTATAGAATATGAAAAGTTGATGATCCGTTTATTGAAGCCGCGAAATTATTAAAGCGGAATAAAACAATTAAAATTTGGCAGGATGGTATCCACGTATGTACAATGCAGGCAATATTTACTGCGGCTATGGAATAATTTGATAATTTTACTTCCATAAAATAACGCGGATAGAAATAGCAACCTAAGTTTAGGCATCTGCCTGAAAAATAACCAATGCTGTTCCTGAGCGTTTTCACTAAAAATCCGGATATGAAAAAAATAGTTTTCCTTTGCGTTGCGCTGGGGCTGAGTGTTGCAAGCTTTTCACAAACAAATACAAACGCCGTTTATAACCGGTTTTTTACCGGGTCGACCATGCGTGTCGATTATTATCATACAGGCACTGCCCGGGAAGAACATTTCTCCATGGACCGTGTGCTGAACGACGGCCCCTGGGCCGGAAGCGAAACAGTGCTGCTTGATAACCTTAACCGTGGATTATACTTCTTTAAAATTACAGATACACTTACAAATACTTTAATTTACAGCCGTGGGTTTGCCAGCATATTCGGCGAGTGGCAGAGTACAGGCGAACCGAACTGGGCTACTTTTTCGGAATCGCTGCGTTTCCCCTGGCCAAAAGTCCCGGTTAAGGTTACCATCGAAAAACGCGACGCGAAAAATAATTTCGTGCCGGTGTGGAGTACGGTTATCGATCCCGCGTCGCGGCTGGTTAACCCGGCGGTACTAAAAAGCACGTATAAATCTTTCCCATATATCGAGAACGGGAAAAGTGCCAGCCATGTCGATATCGTTATCCTGGGCGATGGGTATACAGCGGCCGAAATGGATAAATTTCATAAGGATGTAAAAACGCTTACCGACGAATTATTCTCGGTTGAGCCATTTAAATCGCGCAAAGCCGATTTTAATGTGCGTGCCGTCGAAACCCCTTCGGCCACCAGCGGCGTGAACAAACCCCACCCGGGTGTTTTTAACCGTACCCCGCTCTCCATGTCGTATGGCGCTTTCGATTCGGAACGCTACGCGCTTACCTTCGACAACCGCACCGTGCGCGATGTTGCCGCCAGCGTGCCCTACGATTATATGTTTATACTGATCAATGAGCGCACGTATGGCGGAGGTGGTATTTTTAACCTGTATTCCACCGTGGCGGCCGATAATAAGTTTTCGCGGTACATTTTTGTTCACGAATTCGGGCATAGTTTTGCAGCCTTAGCCGACGAATATTACACTTCGGATGTGGCTTACCAGACCCCTGAAATTACCGTTGAGCCCTGGGAGCCTAATGTTACCGCGCTGCTCGATAAAGCAAACCTGAAATGGAAGGACCTGGTGAAACCCAACACCCCGGTTCCCACGCCCTGGGACAAAACCGAATACGATAATTTCAGCTACGCCATACAGAAAGAACGACGTGCCTTACGCGCTGCCAATGTTCCGGAAACCGAAATGGAAGCCCTGTTTGAGCGTGAGAAAAAAACATCCCTCGACATGTTTGGCAAAAACAAGTATAAGGATGCCACAGGAGCTTTTGAAGGCGGTAACTATATGCAGTTTGGCATTTACCGTTCGGCGCTCGATTGCATTATGTTTACCCGCAACAAACAGGCATTTTGCCCGGCCTGCTCCAAAGCCATTACTGAGGTTATTGATATGTATTCACGATAGGTAGAATCCTTGTTGAATTTCTGAGGATTTCACCCCTTTGCGGTTTGGTTTTTACGAATGGAATCTGAAAATTTTCATTGCCGGCACAGGTTAAGATTTTAACGGATAACATTTCTTGCAGCTTTTAATAACTCATGTACCAATGTCGTTTAGTTAAGGATTGGTTTTAATAGTTCTCATTAATGTTCTCTATAATTTCCTTTGTACCCCCTCTGTCTCCCCCTTGAAATAAGGGGGAGGACATACTAACAAAGCTTAACCTAGGCTCAAATGTCAGAAATTTTGTTGCGAACTACTCCCTCCCTATTTTCTAGGGAGGGTACAAAAATCAGTAATTGTTTTTTTGAAAAACGCTAACTAAACGGCATTGATTCATGTACTCTTATAAAATACGTGGAAAAAAGTTTTGTAATTTAGGGCTGCCTGAAACTGTTTTTTTAAATTCAGAAGCGTTGACAGCAACCCGGGAAAGTATGTATATAAATACTGTTTTCAGGATTCTACTGACTCCGGTCTTCGGTCTCCAGTCTTCCGTCTTCGGTCATCGGTCTTCCGTCTCCGGACTTCGGTCATCCATCTCCGGTCATCCGTCTCCGGTCTTCGGACTTCCGTCTTCTGACCCTTAATCTGTTAGATTTGGAGGGAATAGTATATTCAGANNATGATCCTGACCAAACTCTTTAAAGAATTTTTCGAAAGCGAAAAAGCCGGGGGCATACTCCTGGTGATTGTAACCGTTATTTCGCTGCTGATTGCAAACTCTGGTATGCAGTCTGCTTACCTTGGCCTGTGGCATCACGATATTGGCGGGCATAGCGTGGTTCACTGGATAAACGACGGGCTGATGTGTATTTTCTTCCTGCTGATTGGCCTTGAGCTGGAGCGCGAAATATATATAGGCGAGCTTTCGAGTATTAAAAATGCGGCTTTGCCTATTTTCGGAGCAATGGGTGGTATGCTGGTGCCGGCAGGTATTTTTATGCTTTTCAATTTCGGCACCGCATTGCAATCGGGTGCAGGCATTCCGATGGCAACAGATATTGCTTTCGCCATCGGGATACTATCGTTGTTAGGCAGCAGGGTGCCCGCTTCGCTAAAGGTATTCCTTACCGCGCTGGCTGTAATCGACGACCTGGGAGCAATCATTGTAATTGCGGTATTTTACACCACCTCACTTTCGTTCACTGACCTGGGCATAGCGCTGGGGATACTCGCTTTCCTGGGGATTTTAAACAGGCTAAAAGTGCATAATCTTGTACCTTACCTGGTTGGTGGTGTGGCTGCCTGGTATTTTATGCTACATTCGGGCGTTCATGCTACCATTACCGGAGTGATACTGGCCTTTGTAATTCCGTTTGGCGATGGTGGCGAGAAATCACCTTCATACATCCTGCAACATTTCCTGCACAAGCCGGTAGCTTTTGTAATACTTCCCCTTTTCGCGCTGGCNNGCTGTAAAACTGGGTCTGGGACTGCTACCGTCCGAATTAAAATGGAAAAATATCTTAGGCGTTGGCATGCTGGCAGGTATTGGGTTTACAATGTCGATTTTTATTACCCTGCTGGCTTACAATGACCAGGCTGTGATCGACAGTTCAAAAATAGCCATCCTGCTGGCATCGGTTATTGCCGGCACTCTCGGGCTCTTGGTGCTAAAGTTTACACTTCCGCCTGCGGGAATCGCTCCCGACGAGAACAGATAGCTTTTGCGGTTTTAAATTCCTGCTGCCGCACCGGCCTTGGGTAGGCGCCGGAACAAATTCAATGTTAGTTTGTTATTGGTTACGAAAGTAATCAGCAAATTAAAACTATAGCCATGGGCGATAACGAAGAAAATCAGATTCCCAACGAATCTATTCAAACTTTTGAGGCCCGTAAAAGAATAGTTCTGGAAATTACAGGCAAGTTTAAACCCGAGCGGTTTGTGTACCTGGTAATCTCAATTCTTTCCTTTATCCTCATTGTATATCTTGCAGTTGATCTTTACCGGCAGGAGAAAATATCCTTCGACCAGGTAGCGCTTTTTATCGGCCCCACCGGGTTTTTGGCCTATGCCGTTTCGAGGGTGCTTTTTATGTGGTCAAAATCCATGAAAATTATTTTTACCGGTAAATTCTGAGCGATGGACGAAGAAGCGCTGAACAAGGAAATAGAGCAGTTGCGTGCCGATCTGAACCTGCATAAGATTGATCGCATATCGAAATACAGCCGCATTGGAGGGCTCAGCATACTGGTTATTCTGTTCGCGTTTTTCGTGTATGGTTCCATCAGGCTCAATACGCTGTATAAAGATGTTGAGCTGATAGAATCAAAAAAGCAAGCTGAAACGCTGAAATACAACACGCTGCTATTCGAAAACAACGCCCTCGAAGCCAAGAAGCAGCANNACTTTACTGCAACAGTTTACACCCGGGCAAAATGTTACCGTGAGGTATTACAGCAAAACCATCGACGAAAAGCGCGTGGTTATCGAGTTGCAGGCATTGGGATACACTTTTGAGGAAAAACCTGCGGCGGAATATATGAGCAAACGTGGAACCAACGCCATGTGGTTTGGATCGGCCGTATCGGTTAACGATGTGAAGATTGTGGCGCTTGCTTTGTTGCGCGCCGGGGTGCCCATTAAAGGCATCAGGCCGTTTATAAATAATGCTTCCAACCCTGCGTATAAGAAAAACATTATCGAAGTAGGAGCATCCGTCGACCTGGATCAGAAACCTCCGTTAACTGTTCAGGATGTGTTATCAGCTAAGGCTTTTACCCGCTAATCCGTTATTCTATGGGCGGTTGCCCATGTGGGCAAAACACTACAGGTAGAATGAACTGCAAATTAATACAAGCAGCGATGACCGGATTTATAAAAGAAATTAAGTTTGTATTCACCCATATTCATCAAATCTTTTTGCCATGAAATTTTCATCCCGATTAACATTTTTAGTTACAGGTTTGGTTATGTTCGCATTAACCACATCCAAACCAGCTCAGGCGCAGGAATCCCAGCCAAAGGCCGATACGCTGAATGCTGTGCCACCCGAAGTGCTGGTAATTCTTAAAAAAGGGTGTTACGATTGCCATGCCGAACCTGGTAAAACAATGGCATTGACGCATGTAAATTTTACCCAATGGAACGAATATTCCGCCGAAAAGCAAGCTTCGAAGGCCAGGGCAATTTGTGAGCAGGTAACCAAAGGGGAAATGCCCCCTAAAAGATACAAGGAATACAACCCGTCGGGCGTGCCTACTGCCGAAGAGTTAAAAATTCTCTGCGACTGGGTTGCGAAATACCAGGAAACCGAAAAAAAATAAACTGTCAGTATGTGTAGGCCTTAAAATGATTCAGGCTTTTGATTCTTAAAACCTGAATCCAACCATAACAATGTACCTGTACCCGAAACCGGTTGTGTTTTTGGTGCCGGTTTCCTCAAAAGTTCCCGGTTCAATTACACGGTCATAGCCGGGTATAATCTCGCCGAGTTTATCATTAATTTTCTGAAATATTTCCTGTTCCTGATCCGCATCCAGGGATGTACTCAATTCTGTTTTAAGCCTGTAATGTGAAATGCCGGGTCCGAAGAGAACCATATCCAGTGTTACCCGGTCCCAGAACACAAACTGGTAGCCCAGTTGAAAGCCAAGTGTTGTTACCCTGAACAGTAGGTCAGCATCCAGTTGCCCGGTAAATGCTGCTGTATTGGCCTGCAAGGTTAAGTTCCGTGTAAATGAATTTGATGCAAAATAAGGCCCTATATATATACCGTGTGGTGAATTGTATTTATTTTCTTTCGCAAGGTAAAACCTGTAATCGCAGCTAAAGCTAAGGCCCCTGCTTTTTACATTTTTATCTATTTCTTCAATCGAATCAGTGTTAATATTGATGAGCTGACCCAACGAAAAAGTACCCACATTCAGCGAAAACGACTGGTGTTTGCCTACGGTTCTTTCATAACCGAGTATATAATTATTGCTGCCAAAAAACATGGGGTTGGTCAGATTAATCTTAATCCCGTTTTTCCTGTTTTTACTTACAGTTGTTGAGTCCTGGCTAAAAGCCGGGTTCACCGTCAGCAATATGGTAATGAATAACACAACCAGTCGGATAGTTGGGAGATAAAATGTTTTCATGGCAATTATTTAACGATGAATGTTACCGGATATTTATTTGATTGGTGCAGTTATTACAAAAGTATAAATTTATTGCCTCTTCAGGTGATCTGAACAGCCAATTTGCAATTTTTCTTTGCAGCCGCCAGGCAAGGCGTTGATCATAAAGAAAATGCTTTAAATTTACAGCAGAATCAGAAGGTTTGTAAATAATACAAATCGTCGGTTCCTTTTTTTGATGTTCATTCCGATTGGCGGATGGACCTTTAACCTGATCCCGAATGCGAGCAATCCTTTTACATCTTCATCCTGTCCGTGTAAGTGAACAATCAATCCGGTTCAACCGGACCTTTGGACTGGGAGGCATGGCAGCTTTGTTAATTCTGATACAGTTGATTACAGGCATTTTACTGCGGTTTTATTATACTCCTGTTCCCTCGGAGGCATACAATTCAGTAGTTTTTACCAGGACCCAGGTGCTATTCGGACAGTTTGTGCGCAACATCCATTATTGGAGTGGAGTATTCCTGCTGCTGGTTGCTTTCCTGCATTTTCTGAGGGTTTTTTTAACCGGGGCATATCGCGATACACGCAAAATAAACTGGCTTTTTGGATTGTTCCTGCTGGTGCTGATCGTTCTGTTGAATTTTACAGGATACCTGCTGCCCTGGGATCAGCTGGCTTACTGGGCTATTACAGTAAGCACAAATATTATCGGGTATTTCCCTCTTATTGGCGAAAGCCTCCGTACCGCGGTATTGGCGGGGAATGAACTGAATGCCGAAACCTTGCGTACTTTCTTTACTTTTCATACTGCTGTATTGCCCTTTTTACTGCTGCTGCTTGTAATGTATCATTTCTGGCGGGTGCGTAAAGCGGGGGGTATTATGCTGCCTGTTTCCGCCGAAAAGGGCGAAATGGTGCCAAGTATGCCGAACCTGGTTTTTAAGGAGTTTATCGTAGCCCTGGTGCTGATTGCCGTGCTGTTTACATTTTCAGTTTTTTTTAATGCACCGCTGCTCGAAAAAGCAAACCCGGCCTATAGCCTGAATCCCACCAAGGCACCCTGGTATTTCGCGGGCGTGCAGGAACTGCTTATGCATTTTCACCCGTTTTTCGCGGCCTTTATCATACCAGTAGGTGTGGTGGTTTTCCTGGCGTGGATCCCTTATGCAAAATATGATGTACCAGCCAACGGCCACTGGTTTATTTCGCCGGCAGGCAAAAAATCGTCGGCAGATACGGCCCGGTTTTCAGCGATCATTACCATTGCCGGGATTCTTTTCAACGAATACATTCTCAACTTCGAAACCATGCTCTCGCCGGTGCCTGCTTTTATCAGCAATGGTATACTCCCGATGCTGATACTGGCTGGTTTTATGGCTGCATACTATAAATACTACCTTAAAAAACTCAGCCTTCCGAAAGCGGAAACAGTACAGGCAGTTTTTGTATTTATTACCGTGTCATTTATTGTGCTGACTATAGTCGGGATATTTTTCAGGGGAAAAGATATGGCACTTGCTTTTCCATGGAATGTTTAGGATGTGGGATGGATAATGTTGGATGTTGGATGTTGGATGTGGGAATGTGGATTGGGGATTATGGGATAGACTAATCGTAAATCGTAATTCGTAATTCGTAAATCGAATGTGGGAATAAAGATTATCTATTTGCTGTTTAGCATCAAAATAGGGCTGGTATCGCACTACAAATTATCAACCCTGATTGAGCTCAAGTATAAAGCTGCATATGAAGAAACTCCAGAACAAAGATAAAAAACCGGTACCTGTAAAAACTGAACCGATCAACCGTCGTGATTTTTTTAATAAAGCATGGAAAGGCCTTGGCATTCTGGCAGGCATAGAGGTGATTGCGATGCTGGGCGGATTTATGTTTTCTGGCAAACCAAAAAATAACCCGGTAAATAAGCAGTTGCTCGAAGCGGGTCTGGTAGATACTTTTGCCAAAAACTCGGTGAGTGCTTTTATGGGTGGGCGATTTTTCCTTGCACGACAGAGCGACGGCGGATTTATAGCCCTTTCGTTGCGGTGCACACACCTGGGTTGCTCCATAGCCTGGGAAGAAGATAAAAAAAGGTTTATCTGCCCCTGTCATTCCTCGGCATTCGATATCAGCGGCGAAGTGCTTAATCCGCCTGCTGCCAGGGCACTCGACTATTACCCGGTGATTATCGAAAACAATATGGTTAAAGTAGACATCGGGACCCTGGTGGAACGCAGTTCGTTTAAAAAAGATCAACTCCAATACGCATGATTACCATAACCTATCATACCTGGAAAACTGCCGGACTTATTGCCACCGTAGTAATTGTGCTTGCTTGCCCGGCCTCGCTGCTGATGAACCGGAACCACAGCCGGGCAAATGAACCTGTTGCGGTTTTCACCGGGGGCAAGGCATGTATTGAATGTCATCAGAAGGAATACAGGCTGTGGAAGGGTTCCGACCACGACAGTGCTATGGCTGTTGCTTCCGATACTTCCGTGGTCGGCGATTTTAATAATGCCGAGTTTACTTTCAACGGCAAAACCTCGAAATTTTACAAACGCGGGAATAAATTTTATGTGTATACCGAAGGCCCCGGCGGTGTAATGAAGGAGTTTACAATTGCCTACACTTTTGGTATTCGTCCTTTGCAGCAGTACCTGGTACCTTTCGAAAACGGCAAATACCAATGCCTGCCTATTGCCTGGAATACAAAGGAAAAGAAATGGTTTCATATGGCAGCCATGGTGTATAAGCCCGAAGACCTGAAACCCGACAACTGGCTGTACTGGACCAACCAGGCGCAGAACTGGAACAGCATGTGTGCCGAATGCCATTCAACCAACCTGCAGAAAAATTTTGACCTGAGTACCAAAACCTATAAAACAACCTGGGTTGATATCAATGT
>DGQJ01000092.1 GCA_002389705.1 Bacteroidales bacterium UBA4417 | reverse complement strand
CGACTCATTTTCCTTGTCGAAAGGTACCCAGCCCAGCGAAGCATAAATTTTTACATTGTCGTAATCAGGATTCATAGCCGTGGTTTTAACAGCCTCATAAGCCCTGTTTACATCAAATCCCTCTATTCCTTTTAGGTAAGCATCAACAATAACAGGTACAGCATGATAGCCTATCATACACCAGGTTTCGTTGCCACTCAGTGACCATACAGGCAATAGATGATCTGCACTCTGATCATAATGAGCCAGCATGGAGTTTATCATATCGGCATTCCGCTCAGGTTGTAAAAGGCAAAAAAGAGGGTGAGTGGCGCGGTAAGTATCCCACAGTGAGAAAATAGCGTGGTTCTTAAATCCATTGGCCTTGCGGATGTTTTGATCAAGTCCGCGGTATTCGCCATTTACATCCTGGTACAAAACAGGGGTGAGAAAAGCATGGTATAGAGCCGTATAAAATGTTTCCTTTTGTTCCTGTGTTCCTTCAACCTGAACTTTGCTCAGTTCAGTATTCCATTTCTGACCTGTTTCCTGAACCAGTTTTTCAAAATCCCAGTGGGCTAGTTCGGTATTCATATTCAGTATGGCATTATCCGTGCTGACAGCCGAAAAGGCCACTTTCACCAGAATTTTCTCTTCCGGTTTTGTTTTAAAATTTGCAAGGAACTGCAGGTTTTTGCCGGCACTCTCAAATTTGCTCGCAAACCTGTATCCGTTATAAAACACCCGTTTCCCATTACTGATGATACTGCATCCATCAAAAGCACGTGAGAAAACAGCGGTGAAATAAACATAGCGTTCTTTTGCCCAGCCATTTACCATATGGTATCCGCAGATAGTTGAATCGTTAAGTACCCTGATATTCGACCAGATCACGTTCCAGCGGAGGTTGTGACTCAGATCCACAAGGATGGAAGCGCTGTCGGTTTTCGGGAAAGTGAAGCGAAGAAACCCGGAGCGATCCGCCGAAGCGCATTCAACCCTTACATTATTGTCCTTGAGTTTTACTGAATAATAACCTGCCGATGCTAATTCGTCAGTGTGCGAATACCTGGCACGGTATCCGGAATCGGGATTTGATTTTGGGCCTTCAACAAACCAGGGTTTGCCTATCTGCGGCATAAACCGTATATCGCCAAGGTCGGGGATGCCTGTACCGCTGAAATGAGTAAGGCTGAAATCAATAATTGAGCTGTCAGAGTATTCGTAACCGGAAGCGGTTTCCCAGAGTTCATCCTCGGTGTCGGGCGAAATCTGTATCATGCCAAAAGGAGCTACGGCACCTGGATACGTATTGCCTTCGCCAAAGGTTCCAATTAAAGGCTTGATAAAAGATGCCGGCGTTCCTGCCTCAGGAAGAAATTGAGCATTCGATTTCACTGTAAAACACAGGATCTGCAAAATAACCGCACCGGTTACACGGGTTACAGAAAAGTACTTCATAAGTAGAAAGGGCTTTGGAATTCGGGCTTCAAAGGTAGAATTTAATACCTGACCACTTTAATAAATGATTCGATTTGAAAAAATAAAAAAAACGGCAGAAGATGAAGTCTGCCGTTTAAATGTCACAGCTTGTTACTGTGTTTCCCTTTGCCAAAAGAAATATCTTAAAGTTGTATGGAGTACAACTCATCTGCGTAATAGATATTAAAAATCGTGCAAAATGTTTGGGAATGCAGTAAACATATACCTAAATGGCGTGGTGTTTTAAACAATATTTATTTTATTATACAGATATATAATGAGTTATAAAAATTGAATGGTTTGTAATTTATAAAGTCAACTGGCAGTTGAAAACAGAAACGCTAAAAAAGAGTTCCAAAAAGGGAAAATATGTCCGCTTTAGAACCGGATAATTTTCTGGGCTTTGCCTGATTTAAGGTAGCCTTTTATGATTTGCTGCACATCGCGGTTGTCGCTGTATCGCTTAATCGATTCCCTGATCTGGCCAGGGTCCGAAACCGCTTCATTTCTGTCCATCCACCCGAAACCGGCAAACACATTGTTTTCAATCAAAACAACCGATACCTCATCTTCATTCCGTCCATGATCAAGAATCGCCATGTCCGACCATTTGTGATGAAACCCCGATAAAGCCGCAGCAACCCTTTTGTTGTAGGCTTCGGCCGGCTCAGTCCCGATACACGCACCTTTACATTGCCCGATGGAGTGCTGAAAACAGGCCCCGTGATTCTGGTATAATCCACACAATTTCTGGCAGAGTTCGTATTTGGCTACCAGTTCGTGCACCAGCACCAGGGCCTCGTCGAAGGAGGCAAATACCGTATGAGGCCTGCCGGTGTTTTTGATTTTTTCAATCTGTATCACATGGTACCCCGACTGTGTATAAAAGGAATAAAGCCCGTATTTATACATAGTACGTCTCTGAAGGCGGTTGTGCACAGGCTTATGTTTTTTTATTTCATCGCTTTCCAGCAGCAGTGCTATCAGTTCGCTGCCGGTTTCCTGGTAGCTGATGCTTGCTGTATTGGAGCGCATCTCAATGGCCTTGGTGGTGCTGCTGTTCTGAAAATGCGATAATACCCGGGCATGTATATTTTTACTCTTGCCGATATATATCAGCTTGCCATTTTCATCGTGAAAATAATACACTCCGGCAGCCGTCGGCAGTTGGCTGAATATGGAACGATCCAATGCCGGGTGCAGCCCGTCGGTAGGTATCTGGTTCAGGGTTGGATCGACAGACAGCAAACGTTCGAAAAGTTTCACGGTGGCCAGGGCATCGCCCGCAGCACGGTGCCGCGAAGTTACCTGTATACCAAGGCTGTTACACAGGTTTCCAAGGCTGTACGATTTATGCCCCGGCAGCAGCTTCCGCGACATTTTTACGGTGCATAATACAGGCCGTTTGTATTTGTAACCCAGGTTCAGGAACTCCTGTTTAACAAAACTGTAGTCGAAGGCAGCATTGTGTGCCACAAAAGTGCAGCCTTCGGTGATTTCGACAATATCGCGGGCAACCTCGAAAAACCTGGGTGCATTTACAAGCATTTCGTCGGTAATGCCGGTAAGCCTGGCAACAAAAGGAGGCATCTTGCACTCAGGGTTGATGAGTGTGGAGTATTCCTTTATTACTTGTGAACCATCGTGAACAAATATGGCTATTTCCGTAATCCGTTCGCGGCTGGCATTTCCTCCTGTTGTTTCAATATCGATAATTGCGTACACGCTGCATCATGTGAAGGCTCAAAGATAGTTTACAATATCATTCGGGCCTATTTTTTTATTCACCATTTCAACATGCTTCATTACTAATTTTTGCAAAATATAATTTTATCGGGTTAATAATCAAACGCATAGATAAAAATGCTTTTAATTATAGGTTTGAGAAATTAAAAAATTCATACCTTTGCCGCTCCTTTCAACAAACACACTGATCATGGCACATGAAGTAAAAATTTTTTCTGGCAGGGCTACACGTTACCTTGCCGAAAACATTGCGCGCAGTTTTGGCGTAAAGCTTGGTGAAGTTCAGGTGACTGAATTCAGTGATGGAGAGTTTACTGTTTCTTTCGAGGAAAACCTTCGTGGAAACGATGTGTATATTGTACAATCCACATTTCCGCCGGCATTAAACCTGCTGGAACTGTTGCTTATGGTTGATGCGGCAAAACGTGCATCGGCCAGGCAGATTACCGCTGTAATACCCTATTTTGGGTTTGCACGGCAGGATCGCAAGGATAAACCCAGGGTTCCGATTACAGCCAAACTGATCGCCAACCTGCTTACTGCTGCCGGCGTTCAGCGACTCATTACCATCGATCTTCATGCCGACCAGATACAGGGATTTTTTGATGTTCCGGTCGATCATTTGTATGCTTCTTCTATCTTTTTACCATACATCAAAAAACTCGATCTCCCGAATATTATCTTTGCATCACCCGATACCGGCGGTACCCGCAGGGCTGCATCGTACGCCAAGGCACTTGATACCGGCTTTGTAATCTGTTACAAACAAAGGTCAAAAGCCAACAAGGTTGATTCCATGTCGCTGATCGGTGATGTAACGGGCAAAGATGTGCTGTTGTTCGACGATATTATTGATACCGGAGGAACCATTACCAAGGCGGCAAAGCTGATGATGGACAAAGGCGCTGCCAGCGTTCGCGGGTTCTGTACCCATCCCATACTGTCGGGCAATGCGTTCGAAGGTATTGTAAATTCGGCATTTACCGAGTTAATAGTTACGGATACTATTCCTCTCAGGGAAGAAAATCCGAAAATCAAGGTTCTGAGTACTGCAACCCTGCTGGCCGATGTGATCAAAAGGGCGCACAATTACGAATCTATTTCATCGCTTTTCAAAATCAAATAATACCAATTACTAACAATTAAAGTTAAAACAAATGAAAACAGTATCTATGAGCGGTTCGCTTCGCGCGAACGTAGGGAAAAAAGATGCTAAAATGAACCGCGCGAGCGGCAAGGTTCCTTGCGTAATTTATGGCGGCAAGGAAGAACTTCATTTTACCCTCGACAACAAAGACCTCGAAACTATCATTTTCACACCTTACACTTTCCTGGTTGACCTTGATATCGATGGCAAAAAACTTACCGCTACCCTTCAGGATGTTCAGTATCACCCGGTTTCGGATGTTACCCTGCATGCCGATTTTCTTCAGGTAACCCCGGGCAAACCTATTATTGTCAGCCTGCCTGTACGTATCGAAGGAAATTCACCCGGAGTTATGCGTGGTGGTAAACTGATCAAGAAATTCCGCAAAATGAAAGTAAAAGGCCTTGCTGAGCATATGCCGGAAGAAATCGTTCTTAATATTTCGAAAATGGATATCGAAGATACACTGCGTATCAGCGACATCAAAATCCCGAATATCGAAATTCTGGAAGTTATGGGCAACCTGGTATTACATGTTGCATCCACCCGTGCCGTTGAACCAACTACACCGGGAGGCAAATAATACCTCACTTCCTCTAAAAGCAAAAGGTGCAATGTTTCTGAAACGTTGCACCTTTCTTTTTAAAATGTTTCCTATTGAATCACAGACTGCCGGTAAGCGTCTGCTTCCGCAGGAATGACTTGTTTACAGGTTTACAGGCCTTTTATTTTATTCCGTACAAGCTCGCCTATTTTTTCAACCGGTATGCGTTCCTGCTTCATGGTATCGCGGTCGCGGATGGTTACCATATTATCGTCCAGTGTCTGGTGGTCGACTGTAATACAAAAAGGTGTTCCGATGGCATCGTGACGACGGTAGCGTTTGCCGATTGAATCTTTTTCCTCGTACTGGCACATATAGTCGTATTTCAGCGTATCCATAATTTCGCGGGCTTTTTCCGGCAGTCCGTCCTTGGCAACCAGCGGAAGTATAGCACATTTCACTGGTGCCAGCACTGCAGGCAGGCGAAGCACCACGCGTTCGGAACCGTCTTCCAGCTTTTCCTCGGTATACGCATAACTGAGCATAGCCAGGAAAGTACGGTCGAGGCCGATGGAGGTTTCAATTACATAGGGAACATAGTTTTCGTTCAGTTCGGGATCGAAATACTGAATTTTTTTACCCGAGAATTCCTGGTGTGCTTTTAAATCGAAATCGGTACGCGAGTGAATACCTTCAAGTTCTTTGAAACCAATCGGGAACTCGAACTCAATATCGCATGCCGCATTGGCATAATGGGCAAGTTTATCGTGTGGATGCCAGCGGTATTTGGTTGCCGGAATTCCGAGCGAAAGGTGCCATTTCAGGCG
>DGQJ01000123.1 GCA_002389705.1 Bacteroidales bacterium UBA4417 | reverse complement strand
ACACCATAACTAACGCGAAACTTAAGACTTGAAAATACGTTCAGGTTTTTAATAAAATCTTCCTGGTCCATACGCCATGCAAGTGATCCTGATGGGAATAAACCAAACTGGTTCTCGATACCCAACCTCGATGATTGGTCGGAACGGAAAGTAAATGTAGCCAGGTATTTATCTTTATAGGAATAATTTAACCTGCCGAAGAACGACCTGAGCATATTTTCCGATTTGGAGGACGAAACCCCTGTGATGGTGGAAGCAGCGCCCAGGTTGTTGAATGAGAATAAGTCGGTCGAAAATCCTTTAACACCTACATACTGGTTTGATGCAATTGATTTTTCGTATGCAAAACCACCCATGGCCCCAAATGAATGCACTTCGTTCAGTACCTTATTATAAGTAAGTGTAGCATCAATCAGTTGGCGGGTGTATTTCGAATTGGTCTGGCTGGCAACACCGTTATCAATACCACCCTGGTAGGTTGATTTAGGGAGATAAGTGCCTACAAATCCATTCCGCAGTTCTGCTCCTCCGTTTACCCTTGCGATAAGTCCCTTAATTGGCTCAATTTCAAGAAACATATTTCCGTTTAATTTATCATTTACCTGCAGGTTGTCACGCGATACCAGGTTAGCCAACGGGTTATCACCACGGCCTCCCGGAGGACGACCAAATGTACCGTCTTCATTATAAGGTTTAACGGTGGGATCGTAAGTTAAAATACCCAGCAGAACGTTCGACTGCAAAATATTACCATCATAACTCTGGTAGTTGGAGTTTGAGCGTTGTCCGAACATAGTAACACCAGCCTTTACGAAATCGTTAATTTTCTGGTCAACATTAACACGACCGGAAATACGGTTATAGCTGGTATTTTTCAGAACTCCTTGCTGATCGTAGTAGCCAACGCTTCCAAGTACGCGGGTTTTATCATTTCCGCCCTGAAATTGCAGGTTATAGTCATTAATTTTACCGGTACGGGTAGTTTCGGCAATCCAGTCGGTATTTACGGTCGACTGTAACTGCGACTGGGTATACACTGCATACTGAGCATCCTGTTTACCATCCAGTTCCCGGTACAGGTCGTTGGCCAGTAGCATATATTCCTGACCATTGAGCATGCTGAAAGGATTCTGAATAGTTTGCATGGAGGTTGTTCCGGTAAAGGAAATATGGTTTTCGCCCTGTTTACCACGTTTGGTGGTAATAAGAATAACACCATTGGCACCACGCGCTCCGTAAATAGCAGTGGCTGAAGCGTCTTTAAGAATCTGTAAAGATTCAATATCATTGGGGTTTATATCCGACCCGCTGGTGGAAGGGAACCCATCGACCACATATAGAGGTTCGTTTGAACTACTGATTGAGTTTAAACCACGTATCCTCACGGCAGCATTTTGACCCGGAGCTCTTGAACTTTGGGTTACAACAACACCTGCAGTTTTGCCCTGCAGTGCCTGTGCGGCGTTGCTCACGGTTCCGCCAAGGTTAAGTTGCTTGGTGTTAACAGTAGCAATAGCACCAGTGAGGTCTTTCTTTTTGGTGGTACCATAACCTACCACAACTACCTCATCGAGCAATTCAGCATTTTGAACAAGGGCTACGTTCAGCGTCGATTGGCTACCTATGGCAATTTCCTGCGATTTGTAACCAATAAAGGAGAATAGCAGCACCTGGTCAGCATTAGCTTTAATGGAATAGCTGCCTGAGATGTCGGATAAAGTACCTGTGGAAGTGCCTTTTACCACGATGCTAACACCCGGAAGTGTAGAGCCGTCCTTGGCATCAGTAACCGTCCCGGTGATAATCTTCTGGGCCAATACCAGCTGCCATGAGCAACAAAGTATTAACGCCACGAAAAGTGAAATTTTTTTCATACGCAGATGGGTTTAATGTTGTTTGTGAGGATTGGTTGGCATTGTTTCCAATTAAGGAATTAAAGCATTAATAACAATTGTAACTTTACGATGCTAAGATAAATAAAATATTTAGTAAGTCTTACAAATATGAAAATTATTTTTACCTAATTTAAATTCAATCAAATAAATATGGCAAAACAAAATAAAATATGTGCTTTTTTAAATATTTATATCACAGTATATCTGATAGTTAACCCAATTATTACTCTTTAAATAATAAAAAATTAAGTCTGAATTTAAAATTAAAAATTTTACCTTTCAGCGGGGCGAAACTAAGAAACCGGGTGGGACGATAACCAAAATATCAGCTAAAACCGGAGTTTCAGTTCAGCATACTTCCTTCTTCCCAGCTTGTGCGAGACTTTTACACTGCAAAAAGCAGAACAGATGCACTGAAATTTTAGGGTAATTATCAAACCGGGTAGAACTAATGAAATAACTGATATTCAAAACGTATACTGACTAAATACAAATAAAAAAGCAGTTCCACCTGACAGGGTAAATATCATGTGGAACTGCCTGGAACTGCTCAGGGGAGCCTGCTATTTTTCTTTCAGTATCAGCAGCCAGCCTTTAGCCGGATCAACCGGTATTTTCTGATCGGGTGTAAAGGTTGCAGCCGGTTGAAAATCTTTTGCTTCAACAGCAGTAAGTACAGCCTTTTCGGGTGAAATGCCGAGCGCCGTCCAGTTGATGGATAGCTTAACATCTGTTTTTTCTTTGGCCCAGCTGGCTATGGAAATCAGGGCCGACTTATCCTTTTTATAAACGGTGCAAATCACAGCCGGGTTATCTGTTTTAACCGGGCAATCCGGTACCCAATATCCGATCATGCTACTTCCTTTTATTCCGAAAGTATCCATTATTTTCCAAACNNCCATAGGGTATTCCCGACATTTCGGTAAGCCAGTAATCAGGTTCGGAATTATAATTGAAATATTCGCCGAACCACAGGCGGTTAAGGTACGGGAAATGCTCGAGGTACAGGTTTGTACTGCTTGCATATCCATCGTTTTTATTAAACTGGTTAGCCGAATGCAGGTCGATGATTGCGCCATCGCGATTGCGGTCGAGCACCTTACGAACACGTTTCATCGTGGTACGGTCGAAGGCAACGTCATCAATATAAATTCCATCAATACCTTCGTGAATGGCAAGCCAGTTCAGGCCTTCAACATAGAAATTGTGCCAGCGCGACACCCCGCTGTTTACCACGGCAGCATCTTTTAATTCGGGTACAAACCATGCAGCAATATAATTGGAATCGAGGTGTTCCTGGAGCCACGAAAAGCCATTGCCTTTACCGTGCGAAAGCACTTCGTCGCCAAGGCTTCGCAGCATAAACATTTCGGGCGCTTTGTTGGTAAGTTCACGTACGGTATAGTAAATTTTAACCTTCAGGTCCTTGGAGTGGCCTTCGTCAATATACTGTTTCATTTCGGCAGGGCGAAGGAACGGGTAGTTAATAAACGGGTTGATAGCATTGGCATGATGCACGTTAACTGTGTTGGCACCCGATTTCACGATGGTATCAATGGGTTTAAACGAATGGTAGAAACGGGTATTCCATTGCCAGTCGGTATTTAAAGGCCTGAATGGTGTAATGAGCAACCTGAAATTAAAATGCAGTTCCTGTCCTTTTTTCAGCGAACGCTGGCCCGAGAATGCCTTAACCAGGTATTGGTCGCCGGTATGCGAAGTGTTAAATCCGCCTTTGCCATTGTTAAACCACGATGGTGGCATATTGAGCGGCTTGCTCAGGTAAAAGTTAGTATTGAGCGGACGCACATAATTTTCGTCTTTCAGGCTGGTTTGCATCCCTGCATTTACTTTACCCACCCACAGGGCATCCTGGTTTTTCTGCTGGTCCCAGTTCCAGTTAAAAGTTTCCGGACGTTTGCCGCCGTGAACGCCAAGGCCCATCATCATTTCGGCTACTTCGTTGCGGTAAGGGATTTCGAGGCGAATATCGTTTACATCCATATCGCGTTTTGCTGCCAGCGTTACCTGGTATTCAATACATCCGTCAAATTCGGCCTGGGCCGAGAGCATCATTTCAAAATCAGC
>DGQJ01000124.1:10209-11405 GCA_002389705.1 Bacteroidales bacterium UBA4417 | reverse complement strand
GGCGTCAACCATGCGGATGGCTTCTTCAACACTACGGCCTAATGGCAGATCATTTACCACCTGGTGACGAACGATACCTTGTTTGTCGATCAGGAAAAGTCCGCGGTAAGCTACAGCTTCCCCATTAAATTCTACATAATCTTCGTCTTCGTCATATTCCCATTCACCGGCAAGTACATCGTAATTTTCGGAAATGGTTTTTGAAAGGTCGCTAACAATCGGGAAAGTAACGCCTTTAATACCGCCTGCGTTTTTTTCAGTATTGAGCCATGCCCAATGCGAAAATTTGCTGTCGACTGAGCAGCCAACCACCTGTACATTACGTTTTTCGAATTCTTCAAGTTTGTCCTGGAACGCGATAATTTCGGTGGGGCAAACAAATGTGAAATCGAGCGGGTAAAAGAAAAATACTACATGTTTTTTGCCGATGTACTGGGCGAGAGAAAATTTCTCCACAAATTCGCCTCCGTTAATCACGGCGTCAGCCTCAAACTGAGGTGCTTTTTTTCCTACTAAAACAGCCATTTAAATTATTGGTTTTATTGGTTTAACTAATTATTTCTTACAAAGGTAATCACATTTTTATGCAATCGGTTCAAATTGCTTTTCAATTATAAAAACTGCAAAAATGATGATTTGTTCGGGGATAACCGTAAAATTAAAATGCTATCCCCTCGATTGAAACTTGTTTTTTATCCCAGTTTTAAAAGTTCGGCCACAATATGCTCTGCTTTAATCCCTTCGGCTTCGGCCTTGTAATTAAGCACAATGCGGTGACGCAGTATTGAAGTTGCCACTGCCTGAACATCTTCAATATCGGGTGAATATTTGCCGTTTACGGCGGCATGGCATTTGGCACCAAGCACCAGGTACTGCGAAGCGCGTGGCCCGGCTCCCCAGGTTAAATAATTATTGGCCCATGTATGTGCCATAGGCGTACCCGGCCTGGTAACCGAAGCCAGTTTTACAGCGTACTGATAAACGTTATCAGCTACCGGTATGCGGCGGATCAGGTCCTGGAAATATTTTATTTCTTCGGCATTCAGCACCACCCTGAGGGTAACGGAGTGCTGTGTGGTTGTGTTTTTTACCACCTGTATTTCTTCGGCCATGGAGGGGTATCCCAGCCAGATATTGAACATAAACCGGTCGAGTTGTGCTTCGGGCAGGGGATAGGTACCTTCCTGCTCAATGGG
>DGQJ01000124.1:1320-10098 GCA_002389705.1 Bacteroidales bacterium UBA4417 | reverse complement strand
TGCGATAAGGTGTTTACCATGAGTGTTTTGGCTAACCCGGGCACGCCAACCAGTAAGGTATGACCTTTTGAAAAAATTGCGATAAGCAGGTTTTTAACAATTTCGTCCTGGCCAACTATTACTTTCCCGATTTCGGATCGCAATGCCTGGTATTTAACAGAAAAATCGTTAAGCGCTTCGGTATCTGATTTATATTGAATCATAATAATGTTGTACGTTAATCAAAATGCAGCAGGATACACAGCTTCGGCCACAGGAGCTTATTTTTCGGTAAAGGTCCAGTCGTATTTGAAATGGCAATCTCTGAATTTATCTCCAAGCCGGATATAAGCTGATTTCGATTTTAGCTGTATCCACTTTGCGATTTCTTTTTCTTTCTTGTTATCCAGGGCCCACTCCTGTATTTTATTATAATCATCTTTCATGTTGGCTTTGTGAGGCTCGGTGCGCAGCTGCAGGTACAGGATGCGGTAGGCCTGGGTTCCGTCCTCGGTGGTATAGGGCACGCTGTTCGAAATTTCGCCGGGTTTCATTTTGTCAATCACAAAAAATACCTTGGGNNTTTAATGCTGCTTTTGTGAATGTGATTGAATCGGCACGTATCAGTTCAGCAATGCTATCGAGTTTTGTGGCTGCTGCCGAAAGATCGTCGGGCGAAACTTTCGGTATAATGAGTATATGGCGCACATTCACAAAATCGCCTTTGCGCTCGATTAGCTGAAGCAGGTGAAACCCGAATTTGGTTTTGATGACTTCCGAAAGATCGCCTTTATTTTTCAGGTTGAAAGCTGCCGACTCGAATTCCGGCGCCATAGAACCCCGGGTAAACATTCCCAGTTCGCCACCCCTTGCGGCCGATCCCGGATCTTCGGAATACAACACAGCGAGTGTCGAAAATTTCTCACCTTTCACGATACGTGCCCGTAAGGCTACCAGCTTATCATGGGCATCTTTCAGCTGGCTGGGACCAACAACAGGGGTTTTTACGATCTGGCCAATTTCATATTCGGTCGGAATTATCGGTATGCTGTCGGCTTTCAGCTTGTTAAAATATTCCCGNNCGAAGTGGTTCGCGAAGTTCATTCTTAAATTCTTCGAGTGATTTATCATAAAATTCCTCGAGTTTCTGCTGCGATCCGAATTGCTGAATGTAATAACGCAAACGCCTGTCGAGTTCGCTGTTCACCTGTTGGTCGTTTACCACGAGGCTGTCAATTTCAGCCTGGTACACCAGTAGTTTTTGAAACATAAGGTTTTCGAAAATCTGGCATTTTAACGCCGTGGCTTCACCAGGCATTCCCTGGGCTTTTGCTTGTGCATATTGTGCTTCCACATCCGACCAATATATGGGGTGGCTTCCCACCAGGGCAGCGATTTCATCAATTACTTTAGCATCCTGAGCTTTCGCCTGCATTACTGATCCGATCATCGCGAACAGCAATACCGGTATTAACATTCTCTTTATCATGAGCATAGGGAAATTACTTCTTGAATATTTCATATTTGTTGCGTTTCACGGCATCGTTAAACAGGTCTTCTTCCATCTGTTTCAGCAGTTCCGCTTTACGTTTGTTAAGCAGTATGGTCCGTATGTTTTCGGTTTCAAAATTGAGCGGCGAAATACTTTCTTTGCTTTTGTAAGCCGATATGGCCACGTAATACATGGTGGTTGAATCTTTCACCTCGTAATACTTGTTCTTGCTCAGGAAATCTTCCTGGTCGTCGATGGTGAGCGGTATTTTACGGGTAAGGTCGGTAAACGCCATCCATGTTGTTCCATCGTTGATCCTATAATCGGCACCATTTTCCTGGCAAAGTGTCTGTAATTTTTCTTTGTCAGCTTCGCGAGTGCTCACCAGCAGTGATTTTATTTTTGTGGCTGCAGGCGAATTCTTGCTGATAATCACATAGCTGGCCAGTACAATGTTTTCCCTGAGGTGAAAATTCTCCTGGTTTTCTTTGTAATACGCTTCAATTTCGGAAGGCGAAACTACGGTATCCAGTTTTTGTTTAACCAGTTCCGATTCGTAAGCATAAATGATAAGAGAATTACGGTATTGCTCTATCTGCCGGGTAAAATCCCTGTTTGTTTCTTCGAGGTTGTCCTCGGCTTGTTTCAGCAGGAGTTCCTGTCGCACCCAGTTGTTGATATATGCCGAGGTTATTTCGGTGCTGTCGGTGGCGCTTGTCCCGGGTGGAACCACGCCTTGCAGGTCGTCGCGGTAAAGATACGAGTCATAAACCCGGGCTATAGGCTTATCCTTCCTGGTTTCTTTACCGGGAATCAGGTTGCAGGCGCTTAATGTAGCCATCAGCAAAACTGAAATAACGAGATTGCGCTGCATTGTTCTATTTGGATTTGATGGTGTTAAATACATCGCGGTTCACAATTACCGGGTATTTTGAGCGTAATTCGGCAATCCAGGCTTTTTCAAGGTAGTTCTGATATTCAGCTGTAATTGTGCCCCTTATTTCGCTGAGCAATTTAGGCTCGGGCGCAACTACCCTGTGCACTTTAATGAGCATGTTAGCTGTATCGGCCATGGGAATAACTTTCGAAATCCCTGGCTTCCATTCCGTATCCTTCAGTAAAGGATTTTCGTCCTTTACAAATTTGCGATGGTCGATATTAACTTTCTGGATTGTGTCGTGGTTGAATTTTGCAAGCACTTGTTCGTCGGAGGCTCCTTTTTTCAGCATTTTCTGGAGGCTCTTCAGTATGGATGGATCCTTGATGGTGATGATTGATGCATCAAGACGGGTGTCCCACATATAGTTGGTTTTATTCTGCTCGTAGTAGTTTTCGAGCCCGGCAGTATCTTTAATGGCTTTTGTCCACACTTTTTTATCCGTAAGGTCAAAAAGTAAAATACCATCGTGGTATTCCGAAATCAGCGATTTAAACTCCGGGTTTTCGCTTTCGAGCTGGCTGTCGGCATATTGGTATACAACTTCATTTGCAAATCCGTTATATTGTTCCAGAACGTATGCAGGTATATCACTTTTCTGGGTAGCGCGCTGGGTTTTTTCGAGACGTTGTGCTAAATCGGCTTGTGTGTATGTTTTAGTGCCAATCGAAAACAAATCCTTTTTCAGCCCTGCTGCCTGTGCAGCATGCCATTTACCTTCGAAAATGGAGTCGGTAACAGTTTTAGTGAGTTCGTTAAGCGCGGCTGTGTTTTGTGTAAATCCGTATTTCTGCTTTACCTTGGCAATGAACGAAGCCTGTATTTCATTGTTCCGGTCGCTTCGCGGCATGCGTTGTTTTAATTCTTCTTTTTCTTCATCAAAGCTTCCAACGGGTTTTTGGTCGACCAGTTTAATAATATGCCAGCCGTAAATGGTTTGGAAGGGCTCAGAGTATGCACCTTTTTCTTTAAGTTTTACAATATTTGTTGTGAAATCGGGAAGCAGCCTGTTCACACCAAACCAGGGCAATACGCCACCTTTGCCCGAAGTTGACAAATCGTCGGAGAATTTTTTGGCTACATCGCCGAAATCGTTGCCTTCTTTCAGTAATTTATAGGCTAAGTTTGCTGAATCGGCTACTTTCAGCGAATCGTCGAGGCTGGCTTTTGGCGGATATATCATGTAGATATGAGCCAGTTGTACTTTGCCAATCGCCGGAATTATATCGGTAACTTTAATCAGGTGATAACCAAAATCGGAGCGTACGGGCATGGTAACTTCATTTACTTTGGCATTGTACACGGCTGCTTCGAAGGGGTAAACCATATCGAAGGCGGTGAAATAACCGAGATCGCCATAGTTTCCTTTTATTTTGCGGCCATTGGCATCGCGGTCTTTCGCCGAGGGATCTTCGGATGCTTCGGCTGCAACTTTTCCAAAATCTTCGCCTTTCACAATGCGTTTACGCAACTGCATAATTTTATTCCAGGCTGCAAGTGTATCGGCTGCCGAGGCCAGTTTTTCAACACGAATTAAAATATGGCTGGCACGAACATCGTATTGCAGGTGGTCATACGCTTCGCGGATAATTTTTTCGCTTTCTTCATTATCCATCAGGTACGGCTGCGCAAGCTGTTTGCGGTAACCGGCCAGTTCGTCGCGGAATGATTTGATGGTATCCATTCCCAATGCCCTGGCTTCGGTAACTTTTAACCGGAAATTGATAAACAGGTCGAGGTATTCGTCAAGCGCTTTCTGATCTGCATCAGGGCCATTAACATTGTTTTTTTCAAAGACTCTGATAAATTCATTCCTGGTAACTTTTTCGCCGGCAATTTGCAAAAGCACCGGGTCAGCTGACTGGTTGAAAGCTGACAGGGATAAAATGCTTAATACCAGGGTGAGTGAAGCATTAATAAGTTTCCGTTTCATAGTGTTGTTGAAATTATGGTAGGAGCAGCCGGGTATTGCACACCGGCATTGCAGCGTTTTTTAAGTGATCCCTGAATTGTTAACGGCTATAGTTTGGTGCTTCGCGGGTAATGGTAATGTCGTGCGGATGGCTTTCGACCACGCCGGAAGCAGTAATCTTAATAAATTTGGCTTTTTGAAGATTTTCGATATTTGCCGAGCCTGTATATCCCATGCCTGCTCTCAGGCCACCAATCATCTGGTGTATTACTTCGGAGAGTGCCCCTTTGTAAGGTACACGGCCTACAATACCTTCGGGTACCAGTTTCTGAATATCATCTTCAGCATCCTGGAAATAACGGTCTTTGGAGCCTTTTTGCATGGCTTCGATGGATCCCATTCCCCTGTAAGCCTTAAATTTACGTCCTTCGTAAATAATAGTTTCTCCCGGCGATTCTTCGACCCCGGCAAACAACGAGCCAGCCATAATGCTGTGCGCACCTGCGGCAATGGCTTTTACAATATCGCCGGTGTAACGTATTCCGCCATCAGCAATTACAGGTACCCCGCTGCCGCGCAATTCTTTGGCAACCACGTAAATGGCTGAGAGCTGCGGGATGCCAATGCCGGCAATAACCCGTGTTGTGCAAATAGATCCCGGGCCAATCCCGACTTTAACGCCATCGGCGCCGGCTTCAACCAGGGCACGTGCTGCTTCGGCAGTAGCAATATTGCCAACTACAACCTGGAGGTCGGGGAAATGTGCTTTAACCAGCCTGGTGGTATCAATTACGCCTTTTGAATGGCCGTGTGCTGTATCTATAACAATGGCATCAACTCCGTTTTTCACAAGCTCAGTAACGCGCTCCAGTACATCGGATGTTACCCCAACACCGGCAGCAACGCGCAAACGACCCATTTCGTCTTTGCAGGCATTGGGCCGTGCCTTTATTTTGCTGATGTCCTTGTATGTAATAAGCCCAACAAGCTTATAATTTTCGTCAACCACAGGTAGCTTTTCAATTTTAAATTCCTGTAGTATGTCCGAAGCTTGGTCGAGCGTTGTTTTTGTGCTGGTAGTAACCAGGTTTTCGCGGGTCATAATTTCGGCCACCGGGCGAAGCGGGTTGCGTTCGAAGCGCAGATCGCGGTTAGTGATAATGCCTTTCAGTTTGCCATCAGCATCCACAACCGGAATGCCGCCGATTTTATGTTCAGCCATTATCGCCAGTGCATCCGCCACCAGGGCAGACTCCTGCAAGGTGATGGGATCCGTAATCATTCCACTTTCGGAGCGTTTTACACGCCTAACCTCGGCTGCCTGCTCAAGGATGCTCATATTTTTATGCAAAACGCCAATACCGCCTTCCTGGGCAATAGCAATTGCCATGGTTGAATCAGTAACTGTGTCCATAGCAGCAGATACTATGGGTATGTTGATTTTTATTTTTCGCGTAAACCAGGATGAAGTATCTACATCGCGCGGAAGTACTTCCGAATAAGCAGGGATTAGCAGTACATCATCGTAAGTGAGACCGTCGCCTGCGAACTTTTCATTATCAATGAACATAGCCTTTTTTTTGAATTTGCAAATTTACTAATTTTACTGGAAGTCCTTGTTAAAAAATCTTAAGGTTTCGGATGTGATTAAGTGTCAATAATCCAATATGTTATAAGATTGTATATGGTTTTGTTCGCAGCTTTAACCGGCAATCTTTTTTGCAAACTGGTTTTTGAGTGTTGTTCCGTTCACAGCCTGGTTTTCGTGCATACCGGCAATAGTATTTAACTGCAAACATTTTGGCGTGTATTGCAGGGAATAATCGGAGAAATTGGGTGAAGGCTCAGCTTCTCTATTTACCTGACAAGCAATACCGTTCCGCGTTTGGTGTATGATTTGCCTTCTTTTGATTTATAGGTCAGCAGGTAAGTATACAGGCCCGATGGCGAATCCTGGCCGCCTGATGTGCCATCCCAGCCGCGAATCATATCGGTGGTTTGGCAAAGTTGCTGACCCCAGCGGTTAAAAATGGTCAGGCTGAAGCTCCGGGGATCGGCGAAAGCGGTGTCGTTTACAGGCCGGAAAACATTATTGGTAACCGAACCGGGATGAAATGCATTGGGCATAAAAATGGAAGGTTCCTTTAATACACAGCAGGTGTTCGACTTCGAAATGGCCGTAGTCAGATTTTCATTTGCAACAACCCAGTAGCAAACCAATTTCCTTGAATCGATGCCTGTGAGCGGATCCGTAAATGGTGTTGCAAGCGAAGAAGTGGTCAGAATTTCTCCGGCCGGCGGCTCGCCGTTAATACTTCTGAAAACAGTATAACTCTCAACGCCATGCATCCAGGTCTCGTAGCTGTTGTACTGAATTTCATTTTGAGCATCAACCGAATTGCACTGCAGCCAGATAGATCGTGAAACATTGGATGATGGAACTTCGTCACCGCATTTGGTAACAGCCACAAACCGGTAGTAATAACTCCCTGCGTGAACATCGGCGGTAAGATCATTAATAAAAGATACCAGCGGTACAGTGCCCGTGACTGCAGCAATTGAATCAATAACGCTGAAGCCTGAAGTGCCATTTGCTGAGCGCTGCAGGTATATTTTTACCACATTGCTTGGGGGTGTTATCTCGTAGCCTACGCGGATAAATTCATCCTGCTCAACACTAACCTGGGTGATGTAAACATCAGGAATATTTATGGCATTAAAAGCATGAACCTCCGGGCACGATGAAGAGGAGTATAATCCATTGGTGTTGAGTTCAGTAACTGAATACACGTAGGTTTGACCGGCTTTCAGGTTACGGTTATCAATAAAAGTGGTATCGGTTGCAGGCACATCAACACTTAGCGTATTTGAATTTTCACAGCGGGTAATTCTGTAGCCACCAATTCCTCCGGGTATCGTCTTGTACGAGTTCCAGGTAAGCTTTATGGCTTTATCGCATTCATTGGGTTCTGCTGCAACCAGATGTATGGTTTCTACAAAAATATCTTTATATAGTTTCTGATCACTTTCATTATTGCATTTGTCTTTTGATCGCACCACATACCTGAATGACACATCACAGGCATTGGGTGCTGTATGCGTATAAAATCCAGAGTCGGCTGAAGTTGTATGTATAGTGTTCCATCTGAATCCGTCGAATTGCTGAATGATATACCCCGAAATGGAATCGTTGGTTATCCGGTCCCAGCTTAGCCTGGGATTAAAACCGCTGCTGGTGTTCATCAGGCTTACATTCACATTCAGCAAATCGGCAGGCTTGCTGATATCCGACATGGTTTGCGTGATGTAACCTGAGGATGCATCGTCCAGGCCGGAGTTCGATACAAAAGACACATGGTAGGTAAACGGGGTAGGGGTGCAATAGGGATACGAAATGGTATCGTTGTATACCAGCGGGGCTGTATGCGGCAAAACTGCCAGTTCGATATAAATACCGGTTCCTGCCTTGCGCTCAATATGGTACGTTCCGGGTATACCCGGGCTTGTGGTAGTCCATTTTAGCTGCGCAATCCTTAATTCGAAATTGGTTACAGTGAGCCCAATAGCTGCAGGAGCCATTTTTGCAGGGGCAGGAGGCGTTATTTTCCCTATATCTTGTGGCAGGTCGGCAATTGATTCGTCTTCCTGAACTGCATTTTTAAAATTTTGATCCAAACAACCCGAAACAGCGGCATTGGTATAAAATACGTTCATGGCCAGGAACAGCCATGTGAAGAAAAGACGCAACATAATACCGGGTTTCATGATTAAAAGTATTTATGGCAGTATGCAAAAATAATTATTCAACCTGCTCCGGGCCTACAACCAGTGTGTGTAATTTTTCAGGATCGAAATATTTTATAGCCAGGTACTGAAGCTGCTGTGCCGAGATATGCTGGATGGTATCCATCATTTCCTCAAAGTGATTGATTGCGAGATTGTTTTCAATCAGTTCGCGGTACAGGTCGGCCTGTGCAAAAGGCCCGTCCACGGCCCTGAGCATTTCGCCAGCTAAATAACTGCGTACCAGTGATAACTCACTTTCAGTTACCGGTTCATTACATAAACGGCTGAGTTCTTTTTTTATTTCGGAAAGCGCATCTTTTGTAACATCAGCCCCCACTTCTCCTGAAATCACGAAATAACCGCCATCTTGCAGGGGCACAACCGAAGAGCCTATTCCATATGTGTAACCTTTATCTTCCCTGAGGTTATTCATGAGCCGTGACCCGAAATATCCGCCCAGGATGGCGTTCAACACCTTTACGCCCGCAAAATCGGGGTGGTTACGGCTAAACATAAGCCGGCCCATGCGAATGGCCGATTGTGTGGTTCCTTCCTTTGGGATGAAATGATTCTTTTCGGGCGAACCCGCAGGCTGGAATTGCTTTCGCACATCGGCATTTCCTGACCAGTTACTTTTTCCGAAATGAACTTCCAGCTCGTTTCTTAATCCGG
>DGQJ01000124.1:0-1256 GCA_002389705.1 Bacteroidales bacterium UBA4417 | reverse complement strand
TTGCCGGCAACAATCCTGAATTCATTTTCAGGAAAAATGGGATTCATTACAATTTCACTCAGCAATGGGAGTGTGCACCCCAGGTGTTTGTTGAGTGAATACAGGTTAACATAGGCATTGTCGCGTTCGGTGGTGTTTTCGAAATGCGCCCCGTAAAAATCCAGCGATTCGGATAATTTCTGGGCGCTGTAATTTCTGGTGCCTTCGCGCAGCATCAGGTTTGTAGCCATGGCTGTGAAGGGCTTGTGCTGAAACCAGCTTCCGGCAGCAAATACCAGTTCAACCGATATTACATCCTGGGTGCCCGAATTAAACTCGTATACTTTAATTCCGTTGCTGAGCTGGTAAATTTCAGGTTGCGGGAAATTTACTTTACCAGGGGACTGTATGGCAGGTTGTTTTTTGCGGTTGGGCGTGGTAGTCATAAATAGTCAGTTATTATTTGATATGCTTGTGTTCTTTTTGAAAAATTTTGAAAGTTGCCGGCAGGATAATGCGGGATTAGCTTGTGGTATTTTGTTTGCCGGTAATCAGTTTTTAGCAATATAATGCAGGGTTGAACAATTCTCGGGCCTGAATATTTTTTTTGCTGCCATAACTACCTCTTCAACTGTAACCTCTGCGTATCGATCAACCAGGCTGTTGGCCATGTTGGCATCGCCCAGCAGTTCGTAATATGCCAGGTTCATGGCCTTGTCGAGTACCCGCATCTCGCTGAATTCAATGATGGCTTCGACCCTGTTTTTTACTTTTTGCAGTTCTGTTTCTTCGATTCCTTGTTGACAAAGGTTATCGATTTCAATTTGTAAGGCTTGTTCGGCCTCCTCCAGCGTAACCCCTTTCATCAGTTTCCCGGTGATGACAAAAAGCCCGGCTTCGATATCGCCCGAGATAAAAGCACTGATGTCGCTGAATAAACGCAGGTTTTTTACCAGTTGTTGGTTCAGCCTGCCCGACTGCCCGGCCGACAAAATGTCAGAAACCAGGTCGGAGGCATAGAAACCCGGTTCGGACCGGCCACCCATATGCCAGGCTTTGTAAATGGCATCGTAAGGTACATCGCGATGCACGGTGAGCGAACGGGCTTCGGTCTGTTCGGGCTCAACGGGCAGGTTTCTTTGGTAAGTGCTCCCGTTGGCTATGGGGCCGAACCATTTTTCTGCCAGTTGCCTGATGTGGTCAGTAGCAACATTACCGGCAATAACCAGTATGGCATTGCAGGGATTGTAATATTGTTTGTAAAATTCCTTTACTTC
>DGQJ01000001.1 GCA_002389705.1 Bacteroidales bacterium UBA4417 | reverse complement strand
GTACTTGATATTCTTTATATTTATTTCGTTGGTATCCTTGTAAAAGGTATCACGCAGCATATTGCATATATGGTTTTTCTGTTTGTTTCGCGTTCAATTTCGCAAATTTTATCAAGCAGGCGAATCAGGCTTGCTTTAAACAATTCAATTTCACTCCGCAGGGGATTGTGCTTCAGGAAGGCTTTGTTAAGGGATTTGCGGGGGTTATTGAAAAGAATAATCATAATATGATTTTAAAACATGACCAGCTATAACATGATACAACTTGCGTGTAATGTTATTCAAAGTAAATAAAGATATGGCTGAATGATAAATATAAAAAAAACATATTTTTTTGATGAATTGCATCAGAATTCTAAAATCAGCTTTGGCCCAGGAGGTAATCAGCCGGTAAATTTTCAACATGATGCAATAGCAATCGCGAAAAACATTTTTAAAAGAAAGCATTAAAATTTGATAAAATGTTTAAAAAATCGCTGTATCCATTGATGTGCAATGATTACAGAAAATTTTGTTTTATCAGGAAATGCATAAAAACATGCATTTTTAATGATATTTCGTCCCTATGGCCTTAAATTTCTACCAAACAAAACCCAATATTATATCTCAAATGGACAGTAAAAATGCACTGTTTTGATGATTTTAGGTAAAATCCTGTGATAAATCTACCTGCTTTTAGTTTGGGCAAGGGATAAAATTTACGGAGGATTTACGATTTACTTACGGAGAATTTACGGATGGGAAATGGTGGATTTACAGATAAGCAACAGCTTAAGCACACTATATTCTACATAAAATCAGATTTCTGGACAACCCGAAGTATATGATCAATATTTGCTTATTTCAGCACGTATTATCCATCGAAAACAATTTTCGGATTCAGTTCACATCTAGTGAGCAACACTGAACAGACAAACAATTAATTGATCATTATTTAATTAATGTCTTCTGCCAGTAATTATAACTTTCGATATACAAATTATTATATAGACTTTCGCCTGCCAATCAGCAAATTATTAGCAATGATGCAATGATTGATTTAATGACATGTTTTACAAAGTATTTCTTAATTGCAAAACATCCGATAAAGGAACTTTTCTTAGCATCGCCTCAACCCAGGCAGTAAAATCAAAAATCCTCAGAATTTGTTTCTCAAACACATCCTTATGAATTTCGGCAAACTCTTTTAAAGTTCTTTCCAAAAGCTGCTCCCGTTTTTTGATACTTGCAGGTATCTGCTTACTTAAAAATTTAAAGAGAAAACGTTCAATCTTATAGTCTTTTGAAGCGTCAAGTAAATCACGTTTCATAGACCTGATTTCGTATTTGATAAGTTCAAAATCTCCAAGTTTATATAAAATCATCAGGTTTACAAGTCGTATAGTCCGATAAAGGGGTAGATGATAATAATTCTTTCCTCTGAGAATGATTTGATTTAAAAATTTGTGAGCCTTTTGATATTCGGAATTCCCAAAATAAATCAGGGATGTATACAAACAAAGTTCTGCCTGGCGTGCCGTGTTTAGTGTAAATAATTTATCATATAAAACGCCTTGATAATTTTTCATGAGCGATAAAGATGCATCAAAATCGCCACGATCTAGAAATGGAAACAATTCGTATAAGTAAATAATACAAGTCAGGTGTATTCTGAAACTACTTGACTGATTATCAATTGCCTTTAATTGATTGATAAAATACACCATTCCTTCATAATTCCTGATACCTCTCAGGCTTTCGAGCACACCTTCAAGCGTATGAAGGTAATAGATGGGTGGATTGCTCCACAAATGTTTGTTTGCTTCAAAAAGGCTATTGAGCTCTATATAAGAGTTTAGAGCAGATTGGTAATCACCAACACTAATTAGATAGTTGGATTGAAATAGTTGGTGGAGCTTGCTGATCTCAAAACAATCCTGATTTTGAGAAGCGACAATGCTTATTTCGCTGTAAACCAAATCGTTCAACTCGTCTTTTTGTCGTTGCGACCGGGCATGCCCTTTATATAAAACACGATGTTTCAGATTTTCAAAAAGAAATGATTGTTCATTAATCTTCCTCAAATATTTAAGTGCTTCGTTTATTTTGAATTGCTTTTTTAAGAGGTCCTTTTCATTCAGGTTTGGGAAATTAAGTACAAGGAGGTAATCGAGCTCCAGGCGGGCTGCCAGCAAGATCGCATAATGATTCTCGTGAATTTCGGCATATTGAATGATATCACCTATCATGCTGAAACATTCATCGAACAAAGACTTCTCAAATAAAATTCTGGCTTTCATAATCTTATTGAAAAGCAAATAGAAACTATCCTGCTCCTTTTTTAATTCGAGTATTACTTCCAGAAGTAATTCATACAGGTACTTTATCGTTGTTTCAACTGAAGCACCAGGTTTTTTCTTTAAAAATTCTGCCAAAATCGAAGCCTGAGAGAGTTCTCTGCTTTGCTCAATGATATTATACAATATCATGTAATCTGTTTTTGCTTTGTTCCGGTTAGTACGAATACTAAAAGCTCTTTTTTCGGCAAGCGTTAATGAATGTGTCAATATCATTAAGGACTGTAGCTTTGACATATGACTTTTTTTGTTAAATATTCAGAGAAACCCAAATCAATTTATTCACCCAACTTAAAACAATAAATGATCAATTCGCAATTACAATAAATCTTGAGAATTTATTCACCTTTGCCTCTTTAACCACATTATCAGTGCAAAATTACATTAATACTGTTTTAAATTACTATTATTAGCCAATATTTTCAGTATTTATTTTTCATAATGCGCTATTTATCTGCTTATTGGCACTTATAAATGAATATGTATATCTATTTTATAATTACAGAAATTAATACATTATTGATTTTTAATGCATTCTAATGTGTATATATTTGTACCAATAAAAACCAGATAGATGACACGAGCAAAAAAAATTGTGGTTGTAGGCAGCTGTAATACCGATATGGTAATAAAAGCTGACAGACTTCCTGTACCAGGGGAAACCATTTTGGGAGGAACTTTTTTTATGAATCCCGGGGGGAAAGGAGCAAATCAAGCGGTAGCAGCAGCACGAATGGGCGGAAATGTTACTTTGATTTCCAAAACCGGAAATGATGTTTTTGGAAAGCAATCCGTGATGCTATATACTGCAGAGAACATCAAAACTGATTACATCTTTTCAGATCCCAAGCACCCTTCAGGAGTTGCTTTGATAACTGTAGATGCACAAGGCGAAAACTGCATTGTAGTTGCTTCAGGAGCTAATGCATCGCTGAGTCCGTCCGACATTGACAAAGCCAGTACTGAAATAGAAAGCAGTGACCTTATATTAATGCAACTCGAAATACCCATTGAAACAGTGGAATATGTGGCCGAGAAAGCCCAAAAAAAAGACATTAAGGTCATTTTAAATCCTGCTCCAGCAAGGGCGTTATCTGATAACCTTCTTAAAAACCTATACATTATTATACCAAATAAAAGTGAAGCTGAAATTCTTTCGGGAATTAAAGTTACCGATATCGAATCAGCAAAACTAGCTGCCAATATCATCAGCTCCAAGGGTGTAAACATAGTGGTAATCACACTTGGATCCCAGGGTGCTCTGATAAAAGAATATGACGACTTCCTTTTTGTTGATGCATTGAAGGTTGAGGCATTGGATACCACAGCAGCTGGCGACACCTTCTGTGGGGCCGTATGCGTTGGCCTTTCAGAAGGAAAATCAATACTCGAATCAGTGAAACTGGCTGCACGCGCGGCAGCAATTACAGTTACACGCATGGGAGCTCAGTCATCAATACCTTATCGTTCAGAATTATCATCTTTAGATGTTGAACACTTAAAAACTTCAATATGAAATCAATTATGTGGTTAGTAAATCAGAAATTTGGCTTTTTGAGCCTCGCACTGTCGTTCATGCTTGTATTCTCGGTAAGCATTTCTAATGCACAGGATATTCCTACTGTTAAAGTATCGGGAACTGTTTCTGACGCAGCAACTAAAGACCTTATTCCGGGCGCAAGTGTTTTAATAAAAGGCACTCAGACTGGCATAATGACAGACATTAACGGAAAATATACCTTAAATGCACCTAAAGGAGCAACTCTTGTATTCTCTTTCATAGGATATGAAAATTTCGAGGTGATAGTTGGAGCAGAGAATAATATAGACGTTAACCTGAAAGCTGTTTCTCAGGCTATTGAAGGCGTTGTGGTAATCGGTTATGGAACAACCACAAAAAAGGAAGTTACAGGCTCAATTGCCAGTGTAAAATCTGAGCAATTCAACAAGGGAGCTTATTCAAATCCTATGGGACTTTTACAGGGCAAGGTTGCCGGGTTAACAATTGTTAATCCCAATGGTTCCGATCCAATGGCAAATCCCAATATCATCCTTCGAGGTACCGGTACACTTACTTCCGGGCAGGGACCACTGGTCATAATTGATGGGGTAGCAGGAGCTGATATGAAAAATATCAGCCCCGAAGAAATTGAATCAATGGACGTGCTGAAAGACGGCGCTGCTGCAGCTATTTATGGTACTCGTGGTTCAAACGGTGTAATAATCATTACCACCAAGCGTGCTAAGTCGGGTGCACCCAGAATTGAGTACACCGGTCAGTTTTCGTGGCAGGTAGCACCCCGTATGGTTAAAAACCTGACAGCTGACGAATTCCGCACAGCAATCAGTCAATATGGCGATAGCGTCAATCTTTTTGATGCCAGTGTTGATTGGTTTAAAGAAGTTACTAATGCGAACCCTTTTAGCCAAAAACATAACCTTGCCTTTAGTGGTGGAAATGAAAATTTTTCGCACCGGACAAATATCTATATTGATCAATCGGAAGGTATACTAAAATACAACTCATCTAATAAATACCTTGTTAGAACCAATATAATGCAGAAAGCATTCGGCGATATTTTACTGCTCGATTATAACCTGAGTTATGGTATGCGTAAATATAAACCTGCTAATTATGATGTTTTTTACCAGGCATTTATCCGTAACCCGACGAGCCCTGTCTATGACTCTGCAAATGTAAGTTCAGGTGGATATACCGTACTGGATGGGAATGCGTATTACAATCCGGTTGCTATGCTGAATGAGCGGACTGTCGATGGAAAGACTATTGAAGGTACTGCTAATGTCCGCGCTACATTAAAGCTGTTTAATTTATTGAAATGGGTTAATTTTCTTTCGGTTGATCAATCAGACTATGAAACGCTTTCCTACAAAACCAGGTATTACCCAGGTGCAGAGGGTCTAAACGGTGAAGCCGAAATAGAAAACGGGAAAAACAGTTCCCTGCAGTATGAAAGTACCCTTAATTTTACGAAAACGCTTGAAAAACATACTTTCCAGGCGCTTGCCGGGTACACCTATCAGACAGAGGAGGCTAATTCTTCGTTCATGAGTAACAGCAAATTCGATGTTGATCTGTACCAGTATAATAATATCGGGGCCGGTGCAGCTATACATTCTGACCAGGCTTATATGAGTTCATACAAAGAAAGCAGTACCCTGATATCGTTTTTTGGCCGCCTGATGTACAATTATAACGAACGCTACCTGCTTGCCGTTTCGCTCCGCAAGGAGGGATCGTCACGCTTCGGCGCAAACTATAAATGGGGCTGGTTCCCTGCAGCTAGTCTGGGTTGGCGAATAAATAAGGAGAATTTTATGAACAATGTTTCCTGGGTCAACGACCTTAAACTCCGTGTTGGATATGGTACTACCGGGAACCAGGAATTCGCTAACTACCAGTCACTGATTATGATGGCATCAGCTGGAAAATTCTTATACAACGGACAGTGGATCAATAGCTATGCGCCAGTTACGAACCCAAACCCGGATCTCCGCTGGGAAAAGAAACAGGAAGTGAACGCCGGTATCGATTTTTCTATCCTGAAAAACCGTGTGAGCGGCGTTATTGATTACTACTACCGAAAAAGTACTGACCTGCTTTACACCTATCCTGTTAATGTTCCTCCATATATTTACCCTTCTCTGTTTGCCAATGTTGGTTCGATAGGCAACAATGGATTAGAAATTTCGATAAATGCGGTTGCCGTTCAAAAGCCATCTTTAACTTGGTCGACTACAGTAACGTTTAGTAAAAATAACAATAAGCTTATCAAGTTTACCAATGCTGATTTTAATTCGCCATATATTGGAACCGGCCAACTATACAATGAGTTTCATGAACAAGTACAGCGACTTTATGAAGGAAAACCTATTGGGACTTTTTATGGCCCCGTTTGGACAGGCGTTGATCCAACAACCGGCCGCGATACATTCAAAAATGAAAATGATACCACTCATTATGTTGATTATAAAAATTGGGAGCCTATCGGCAATGCAATGCCGTTCTGTATTCTGGGATGGAGCAATGCGCTTACCTATAGAGACTGGGATTTAAACTTTTCATTAAGGGCTCAGATTGGAGGCGACGTCTTGGATACCTACCGGCTGTATTACGAGAATTGGGTGGTACTCGGTAGGAATATAGTACACACTCAACTCGATAACCCTGAATTCACAGGAGTACCACAATATTCATCGAAATACATTGAAAAAGCAACTTACCTTAAACTCGATAATATATCCCTCGGATATAATGTTCCTGTTCATTTGAAATATATTTCAAAAGTCAGGGTTAATTTCACTGCCCAAAATGTATTTACCATAACCGGCTACAAAGGCCTCGACCCGGAAGTTGGGTTAAGCGGTTTAGCCCCCGGGATAGAGCCATTGAGTTATTATCCTCGCTCTACTTCAATGACTTTAGGTGTTAACGTTATTTTTTAATTAAATTAGGAACAAACCATGAAAAAGTTCAATTATATACAGGCCATTTGTTTAACCCTGGTGTTAAGCATGGTTGCATGCACAAAGCTCGACGAAACCGTATATTCTGAAATTACTATCGACCAGTTCTTTGTGAATGAACAAGCTGTATTACAGAATGCGGCACGGGCTTATACTAAACTTCAGCATTACCCTGAAGAATTCAGTCTGTGGACACTTGACGAATTGTCGAGCGACGAATTAGCTGCCCCTAAGAAGTATGATGGCTCGGTGTGGGATGGCGGACGCTGGAACGACATACAGCAGCATATGGTCCAATCAAGCAATAAAATCAATCTCTGGGCCTGGAATTCTGTTTTCCAGGGCATTGCAGGATGCAACGAAGTACTATATGAAACCGAAAATACTCCCATTACGTTTCCTGAAAAAGAACGCATAATTGCTGAAATCAAGATTTTACGTGCTTACGAATATTACTGGGCAATGGATAACTGGGGAAATATTCCTTTTGTAACTGATTTCACAAGTAAAGAACTCCCTCCACAAAAAGACCGGAAATTTGTGTTTGATTTCGTTGAGAAAGAGATTCTGGCTAACGTTGATAAACTGCAAAAAGTTCCGACTCCGGCATATTATGGCCGTGTTACCCAGGGAATGGCTTACACCTTACTGGCAAAACTATATCTCAATTCGCAGGAATGGATTGGTGTTGATAACTTCCAGAAATCATCGGATGCCTGCGATAAAGTGATCGCACTTAACAGTTATCAAATTGAAAATGATTACTTTGCAAACTTCAAAATAAAAAATGAATCATCAAGAGAGAACATTTTCGTGATCCCTTATGATCCAACCTTAACCCCTGAACTTTTTTACTTTTTTGCGCTTACACTCAACTCATCAAGTGCTGCAACTTACGGTATGACCGGCAATTCGTTCTGGGATGAGTTTGTAACTGAGCCACCTTACGTTCGGAAGTTTGCTGATAACGACAAGCGGAAAAAATCATTTATCCGGGGTCAGCAAAAAGATTTAACCGGTAAAAACATTACAGGCTTTATCTACACCGATACAATCATTAATTATAACAGTCGTAAAAAATGGGAAGGTGCCCGTATTGGAAAATATGAATATGCACTAAATGTTCTGGATTACGACAAGTACGATATGGATAACGATTTTGTACTGTTCCGTTATGCCGATGTGCTTTACACCAAACTCGAAGCCCTGTACCGCCTTGGTCGTGGTGCTGAGATGCTGGGGAATGCAGATCTTCAGAAAATCCGGACCCGTGCAGGTTTGGCTCCGCTGCAAGCCTCAGATTTAAATGATACCGAATTACTCAACGAACTTGGAAGAGAGTTCGTATTCGAAGGTCACAGAAGGCAGGATATGATTCGTTTCGGCGTATGGGGTAATTCGTGGTGGAATAAACCAAGCAGAGGTCCTAATGCAAAATTATTCCCTATCCCCCAGGATGTTCTTAACGCAAATCCTTCTCTTCAGCAGAATCCACCAATGCAAAATTAAATGAGAAAGAAAGAAACATTTTTAGTGTGTAATCTTGTGCTTGCAATGGTTTTGCTTCCGTTCTGTTCGATCGGAAGCAAAACCTACAAGATTGCTGTGAGCGAGCTACGTGATAAAATCGCTGCCGAATGGATTGGCCAGATGATTGGCAACATGTATGGTTTGCCTCACGAGAACAAATATATAGCTGAGCCTGGTCCGGAAAAATGGCCGTATGGTTATAGTAAAAGCCTCGACAAACTTCAAAAGTATGATGGAGCTTTCTCCGACGATGATACGGATGTAGAGTACATGTACCTGCTCCAGATGGAAAAGTTTGGTTCGGAGCCCTCATATTCAGAGCTTCGGGAAGCGTGGATGTATCATATCCGCGACAGGGTTTGGCTGGCAAACCGGGCAGCATTGGGATTAATGCATTTTGGCTATACACCGCCCTTTACCGGCAGTAAAGAACTGAATCCACATTGGTACCAGATAGATCCCCAATTGATTAACGAGATTTGGGCGGTAACCGCACCCGGAATGATTAACTATGCAGCTTCCAAATCCGAATGGGCAGCACGTATTACCAGCGACGATTGGGGCGTTGAGCCAACCATCTTTTACGGCGCCATGTATTCGGCAGCATTTTTCGAAAAGGACATCAATAAACTGATTCAGATTGGGATAAAAGCACTGCCGGCCAATGGCCGATTTAAGGCCACTGCCCTGGAAATGATTGCCCTGCATACGAAATATCCAACTGACTGGAAAGCTGCCAGGCAGGAAATGGCCCAGAAATATTATGTGAATGAGCCACTGATGACAAAAACCATTTGGAATGCAAATCTGAACGGAGCTTGTGCAATCCTGGCCATGCTTTACGGGGAGAACAACTTCCAGCGTACACTTGATCTTTCGTGTGCGATGGGTTTTGATGCTGATAACCAGGCTGCAACCGTAGCAGGATTAATGGGCGTAATTAATGGGATGAAAGGATTGCCAGCAAACCTGTACCTGCCGATTGATGGTTGGAAAATTCCTTTCAACGACAAGTACATTAACATTACCCGTTACGATCTGCCTGATGCAAGAATATCCGATATTATTGACCGTACACTCAAAGCCACAATTAACCTGGTAATATCAAAAGGCGGGAAATTAAGCGGGAAACCAGGCAGCCAGTTTCTGACAATCAACTCAGAAGCTGCTTTTAATGCTCCTCTTGAATTTTACCTTGGACCTTTGCCGCAAATGGAAGTTAACAAACCTGTAGATTTTAATTTTTATACTGCAGCAAACAAATCTTACAACTGGAACCTGGTTTCGGGCACTTTGCCTGCTGGCCTAAGCTTCGCAAATGGCAAAATCAGTGGCATACCCACTGTTCCCGGATATTCAAAGCTTACACTTCAGCTGGATAATGGCAAACAGAAAATCACAAAGGATTTTGTGCTGCTGGTTCGTGGTAAAAACATAGCTTCAACAGCCGATACAATTCTTGCTAATGTTCGGGAACTCAACGAAAATGTTCTGGATTCGTGCTGGTACACTTTTGGGAAGCCTATGTATGCTAAAACTGTAGACGTAATAAATGATGGAAAAACCTCCGGTGAAGGTTCGGTTTTCTACAGTTTGGCCGCTAAAACAAAGATCCCCAAGGTTGACTATTATGGCTATGGCTGGAAAACACCCCAGAAAATCAGTATGCTTGCTTTGCATACCGGCTGCCTTGAAGAATTTGGGGGCTGGTTTACATCGTTGAATGTTCAATACCTGAATAATGCCGGGAAATGGACCCCTGTTGAGAAAACAG
>DGQJ01000053.1 GCA_002389705.1 Bacteroidales bacterium UBA4417 | reverse complement strand
AATATCAGTATATACACGAGCAGTGGTTTCGTTAAAGTTACCGGTGCCGATCCCTGCATAATATACGTTTCGTACCCCTTCTTTACGGCGGATCAGCAGCAGCTTGGCGTGAACCTTATACCCTGGAATCGACTGGATGACGCGCACACCTTCTTCCTGCATTTTTTCGGCCCAATAAATGTTAGCTTCTTCGTCGAACCTTGCCTGCACTTCAAGAAATACCGTAACTTCCTTGCCATTGCGTGCTGCATTTATCAGTGCATTCACCACGGTCGATTTGCTGGCGACCCGGTACAGCGTCATCTTGATGGCCCTCACCTGGGGGTCAATCGAAGCTTCGCGCAGCAGGTCAATCAGGTAATCGAACGACTGGTAAGGGTAATGAACCAGGTAGTCGCGTTCCTTTATCCCTGCCAGTATGCTTTGGGTACCGCGCAGCCCCTGGTGTTCGAGCGGGGGCATGGGCTGATAAACCAAATCGGCATTACCGATATTTGGGAATTGTACAAAGTCTTTGAAATTGTGATAACGTCCGCCAGCCGTAATGGTATCGCTTTGGTTAATATTGAGCTTGGTAAGCAGTTGTTTCAGCAAGCGTTCGGGCATATGGCGATCGTAAACAAACCTTACAGGCGGCGCTACTTCCCGTTGTTTCAGTCCTTCGGTCATCAACTCTATAAAGCTTTTCGACACATCGTTGTCAATATCCAGCTCGGCATCGCGGGTAAACTTAATGGCATATGCTTTATAGCTGTTAAAACCGAATACCGAAAATATTTCACTCATACAATGTCTGATGACATCATCGAGCAAAATGATGTATTTTTTATTGTCCTGTGGAGGTAAAATCAGGAAACGCGAAAGGGTATTCACCGGAACTTCAACCATGGCATATTTCTCCTGAGCCGGTTTGCCTTTTACCTGCAGTACCACAGCCAGGTAAAGGGAATGATCGTGGAGCGAAGTAGCTTTAAGGTTGTTTAAAATGATAGGGAAGAGGTATGGCCTTACGTGGTCCCTGAAATATTGTTCAACAAATTTGCCATGCTCAGGGCTTAAATCATGATCGTTGAGAACAAAAATATTTTGCTGCGCAAGTTCCTGAATTACAGTATTGTAAATGCGCTGAAACTCTTTTTGCTGTTCTTTGGTGATGCGGTTAATTTCGCGCAGGGTTTTTCGCGGATTCAGGTTTTTATCGCGAAATACACCTTTTTCCATGCTGATCATGCGGTTTACCGTTGCCACGCGCACCCGGAAGAACTCATCGAGATTATTGGAGTAAATACCCAGAAATTTCATTCGTTCAACCAAAGGAGTTGCCTGGTCAGCAGCTTCCTGTAATACTCTTTCGTTAAACTGAAGCCAGCTGATTTCACGGTTTATATTGCTGCCTTTACTTCCGGCCATACAGGTTCAAAATTAATGATGCTGTTTGTCAGCTTTTAAAATATAACATCGCAGATACTTGCTTTGTTAATACTAAAATACAAATTTAATAATTTTTACGCATTAAGTCGATAACTAAAGCCCCGGACCAACCTTAAAGCAACGCAAAACGACTGATTTAACAATGCATGTTTATTGTTAACAGTACATTATGTATTGAAAAAGAGTGGTTTATGTGGAAATTTAACTGTGCAATTTACAATTGCTTAATATTTATTTAATCTCATTGTTGCTCTGTAATTGAAGATTACAGGCAATACCGGAATCAGGAAATCTTATCTTCATTCTTATGCTAACTAATGACTAACCTGCTAAAATGATTCATGTGATCAGATTAGCAAAAGTGCGCTTACACTTGATTGCTAACAGTCGCAATAATTTAAACCCGCTTCACCGTAGTTTGCGGGTTTAACTGGATTCAGATTTGAGGGGTAATTTTGTTTGCCGGGTGTGTAACGCTGCAGGTTACAACATCCCGGGCCACACAGTGAAGTTCTGGATCACTTTTGCCCTTTTGAAGTCTGACCACTTTTCGGTTTCGAGGTGAACAGAAACAACGCCGGTTGTTGGCAGCGATTCCAGTTTCGGTTCTGCAAAATGATTTGCTACCTGGGTGATAACCGGGTTGTGCCCTACTATCATAACCGTATTTACTGAATCGTCGAGTCCTTCAATAATATCGAGCGTATCTTTATCATCACCGGTGAAAAGTTTTTCATCAGTTTTTATGTTGCTGGCCTGATAACCTAACTTATCAGCAATAATCAAAGCGGTTGCATAAGCTCTTTCGGCCGGGCTCGAAATAATCTGGTCAATCACAGGCTTGCTCTCAGCCACGTACAGGGCGACCCTGCAGGTACGTGCAACACCGGTATCGGTTAAAAGTCGGTCAGCATCAGCAACATTTGCAGTGGCATGTATGGCTTTGCCATGGCGAACAATATATACAGTCTTCATAGGTAGGATTTATTTTTTGGTAAACATACAAAATAACTTTAAACGCAAAAGCGATATCCGAAAATTTACGGATACCGCTTTTTAATTTATCCGCTGTGGAACTGCAGTTTTAAAAAATACCGTGGATTTCTGACCGTTTAGGAGTTAGTTTGAAATGATTATGGCGGCGAAGGGCGAAGGGCGAGGGGCGAAGGGCGAAGGGGGGAAGGGGCGATGGGGAGATGGGGAGATGTGAGGATTTGGGGATGTGCGGATTTGCGGATGTGGTGACCTGAATTCAGCAAGCAGGGGTCTTCTGACTTCGGTCTCCGGTCTTCCGACCTCGGCCTTCCGACTTCCGACTTCGGTCTCCGGTTTTCGGTCTTCGGTCTCCAGTCTCCGGTCTTTCGTCTTCGGTCTTCGGTCTTCCGTCTTCTGTCTCCGGACTTCTGGCTTTGTCTTTTACTCAACCAGTTTACCGGGCTGTGTCAGCCTGGTAGGTCATTCTTTTCTTTGAAGGGGGGAATACTGAAAAATTCACATAACGGTATGGGTTCAGTTTCATATCTTCAATCAAAGCATTGAGCTGTGCTGCCGATTTGTTCAGGTTGTCGTACAATTTCTGGTCGTTGAGCAGCAGCCCGATAGAGCCCTGCCCGTTGTCGATTTTGGTCGTGATTGAATTCAGCTGGCTGAGGGTGCCGTTTACGTTAGCCAGTGTGCCGGCCAGGTTGGCCCTTGCCAGGGTATCGGTAATACTTGAGAAATTCGAAAGTATATTCGATATGTTCGCGTCATTTTTACGGAAATTTTCGGTAATGGATTCAACATTGAACATGATGCGCTCCAGTCTTTTACGTTGACCGTAAACCAGCGTGTCGAGGTTAAATGTTGTGTTTTCGAGGTTACTCAACGTGTGTCGAATGCTCAGGAATGAAGCTTCGATGTTTTTGCGGGTTTCGGAATTAAAAACCGAATGGAGTACTGTAACCATGGTGTCGAGCGACGAAAGCAGGTTTTCGGCTTTTTCCTTTATAGGCGCAACCTGCTTGTTTACTTCTTCGGTGAGCGACATCTGTGAAGCCCCGATCAGCGTGTCACCGTCCTCGGCTTCGCGTGGCGAATTGCCAAATATAATTTCTATGTTTTTAGTACCCAGCAAATCGAGGCTGAAAATACGTGCAATAGAATTGGAAGGGATTGCAATCGGGTTCGAAATGGTAAGTTCAATCAGGATTTTGGATGAACTTCTGTCAACAAACCGCATATCCGTTACTTTGCCTACATTCAGGCCGTTTATCGATACAGGTGCTGCTTCCTGTATGCCGGAAGTTGCATCATAAACAGCATAAAAAGTGCGGTTTTTGTGGAGCAGATCTTTACCTTTTATAAAGTTAACCCCAATAATAAATAAGGTCAATGTAAGAATACCAAATGCACCTATCTTTATTTCACGACTTATTTTCATTGCTCCAGCAAAAATTTTGACAAATTTACTACTTTTTTTCGGTAAGTCGCCGGGCCTCTTCATTTGTAATACGTTGTTTCCCTTTAAAAGCAACTACAAATGCGTCTTTATATCCTTTCGAAATAATTTCCTTACGATATAGCATGGCTTCATCCAGTGTTGCAAAATCACCGGAAGTGTATTTGAATGCACCTCCCTGCTCATACATTTTTACATTTTCAAGGCCTTTAAAGATTGGCGAATTCAGCGGTTTTTCATCAGGGAACATGACAAATTGAACCCTGTATGAAACAATTCCTCCCGGATTCTTTTTTACCGGAACCGAATCTGTTTTTGTCGCTGGGGTTTCTTTGGGCGGTTTTTGCTCAGGCTTAATTTCTTTCCCGGCAATTCCGGTATTTTTTGGAACAATAATGCTGTCCTGAGCTTGTGGTGTGCGTTTCTCAAGCTGGTACTTATAGTCGCGCAATGCCCTGAATATTGCCTGCGCTGTGAGGTCCTGTCCTTTTTCTGACAACAGGAAACGTTCATTCGAAGGATTGCTGATAAAACCTGTTTCGATTAACACACCTGGCATGGCAGTTTTGTAGAGTACCAGGAATCCGGCTTGTTTTACACCCCTGTTAAACATGTTTAGGTTATCAACCAGCTGGTGCTGTATTTTACCTGCAAAAGCCAGGCTCTTATCGAGAAAAGCATTCTGCATCATGCTGAAAAAAATATTGCCTTCTGGTGAGTTCGGGTCAAATCCGTCGTACTTTTCTACATAGTCATCCTCCAGCAGAATGGCTGCATTTTCTGCTTTTGCCACTGCAAGGTTTGCTTCGCTTTTATGCAGCCCCATCACAAATGTCTCAACACCGTAAGCGTTTGTCGATTTGGTGGAATTACAATGGATAGAAATAAAAAGGTCGGCTTTGTTTTCGTTGGCAATATGTGCCCTGCGATATAGCTCAACAAAAGTATCATCACTCCGCGTCAGGATCACTTTCACATCTTTCATGTTGTCTCGGATATAGTCGCGCAACTTTAAAACGATGGCAAGGGTAATATCCTTTTCCCGCGAATTTTTACCCAGCGCCCCCGTGTCGTGCCCCCCATGACCTGCATCAAGCACAACGGTATTTACCCTTTGTGCACTGGCAAAATTCACAAAAAAATATAAAAGGCACAGAATAAGAAATCTCTGATCAATACGTTTTTCTGTCATCAACTGATTTTGTTTAGCTTTGCACATTTGTTTCAAAAAACAACAAATTTTAGAATGTGTTTAATAGTCAGTTCTTTAGCTTTTATTTACAGGTAAATTGATTTAATGCTCTTGCCTGATTTTACGCACACTCTATCACAAAATTAACAAGTTAACCTATTTTTACTCATAATTGGTACCGAAGTTACAAACAAAGCGCCGGTTAATAACCATCTTCCTGGTCCTGTCAGCCATTTTTGCAGCACAGGCCGTTGGGGTCATTTCCTGGCCTTCCCGAGATATTAAATTCATCAGTACGCCGGCAGATGATTTGCTCTCTGCTGTTTTGCTGACGCCTGATACTACGGCAGGCAAATACTCCGATACTTTGCAGGTTAACGTTCCTGACTCTGCATTATTATCAGGCGACACGAACGAAACCGAAAAAAAGGTGAATAAATTTATGCTCAATGCAAAAATCGACTATGCATCGGCTGATTCACTGAGTATGAGTATTAAAAACAAGATGGCATGGCTTTACGGGAATGCCAGTATCGAATATGAAGACATCAAACTGAAGGCTGCCCTTATTTCTATCGATTTCGATAAAAATATGATACACGCATATGCCATGGAGGATTCACTCTGCAATCCGATAGGGATTCCTGAATTCAAACAAGGCGAGCTGAGTTTTAAATCGAAAGAGATTGCCTATAATTTTACGACAAAAAAAGGACTGATACAGCAGGTTGTAACCAAAGAAGGTGAGGGGTACATTCACGGAACGGTTATTAAAAAAGTGAACGACAGTGTAACTGATGTGGGTCGTGGCGAATACACCACCTGTGATCTGGAAGATCATCCTCATTTTTCACTAAAATTCACAAAGGCCAAAGTAATGAGCGGCAATATGATTGTTACCGGCCCGGCCTGGATAAGCATTGAAGGTGTTCCCTTTCCTATTGGGCTGCCTTTCGGGTTGTTCCCCAATAAAAAAGGGCGGAGTTCCGGGTTAATTATTCCAAGGTATGGTGAATCAGCAAACCGTGGATTTTTTCTCGAAGATGGTGGTTACTATTTCGGCCTCAGCGACAATTTTGACCTGAAGCTTACAGGCGATATTTATTCGCGTGGCAGCTGGGCTATCAAACCCATTGTCAGCTATAAAAAACGATACAAATATTCAGGCAATTTCAGTTTCAAATATGCCAAAACGATTTATGGTACTGAAGGCATGCCGGATTACGATAACAGGAACGATTTCTTCGTGAGTTGGTCGCACCGCCAGGATCCCAAAGCGCGGCCCAATTCGGTGTTTTCGGCTAGTGTTAATGCCGGATCGAGTAGTTACAACAAATACAATCCAACTTCTGTTAACGACTACCTCAGCAATACGTTTTCATCAAGTGTTACTTACGATCTCAGGCTGGGCAGTTTTGGTAACCTTACCTCAAGCGCGCGGCACAGCCAGAATACCAGCACTCACCAGGTAACCTTGTCGCTGCCCGAAATTGCTTTTGGCATAAACCGCATATACCCTTTCAAACGCAAAAATCAAACCGGGAAAGCTGCCTGGTACGAAAATATAAACGCTACCTATAAAATGGATATGCGTAATGAACTGAATACCTACGATTCTCTGGTATTTAAGCCCGACGTGGGTAACCGCTTTGTAAACGGTATCAGGCATAATATCCCCATCAGCGGTTCATTTAAAGTGCTTAAATATTTTTCGTGGAGCAATAGTTTTAACTATAACGAACGCTGGTACACAAAAACGGTTCACGAAAGCTGGGTGAGTGATACTACGTTGAAGGGAGGTTATATAGATATTGATACCATTAACGGGTTTAAAGCTGCCCGCGATTACAGTTTTAGTTCATCGCTCGGTACCACTATTTACGGAATGAAACAATTCAAAAAAGGGTATGTGCGTGCTATCAGGCATGTGGTCAGGCCAACGGTGGGTTTCAGTTTTGTTCCTGATTTCGGTAAGGAGGAGCTTGGTTACTGGCAAAATGTGCAGGTCGATAAAGAAGGAAATACGCAAAAATATTCCATCTTTGGGGGGGCAGGGACTTTTCAGCCGCTCTATGGCGCGCCTCCCAGCCAAAAATCAGGGGCCATTAATTTCGGCCTTACCAATAACCTCGAAATGAAAGTGCGTTCGAAAAAGGATACTGTTACCGGAACCCAGAAGGTAATGCTGATCGACAATTTTTCAATTTCAACTTCGTACGACCTGGCAAGGGATTCTTTGAGGTGGTCGGATATAAACATATCGGCACGTACCACTTTATTTAAAAAAATACAGGTAAACTATGCCAGTATATACAGCCCTTACGGTTTATACAGGCAGCCGTTTTATGGATATACCATGCTTGACTTTTACAGCAACCCGTTCTATAATCCTATTCCCGGGCCGGTTATCAATAAGTCGCAGTATTCGATGAATAAAAAACCGCTTCGGTTTGTTAATTCAGGCTGGAGCTTGAGTTTTGGTTACCAGTTAAAGCCAAAAACCAAAGTTGCCAAAAAGCCGGCACCGGGATCCTCCTCGCCCGAAGAAATTCAGGATGTGAAGGATAACAAGCATTTGTATATCGACTGGGATAATCCATGGTCGTTGCAGTTCGATTATAATTTCAGGCTAACAAACGTGCCTGTGGCTGCTACAGGCGAAATCGACCGCAATATCGTTCAAACCTTTCGCATCTCGGGCGATGTTAATGTTACCGAAAAATGGAAATTCTCGGTTCAGACCGGGTACGATTTTCAAACAAATGCATTTGCGTATACTTCAATCAATTTTTACCGCAACCTGCATTGCTGGGAAATGCGTTTCAACTGGATTCCTTACGGGGTGCAGAAAAGCTGGAATTTCCAGATCAATGCAAAATCTTCGTTGTTGCAGGATCTGAAACTTACAAAGAAAAAGGATTTCAGGGACAATCTGTAAGCGGCTTGCGCCAGGCTCCAATTAGCTAAAGCCAAATAGAAAACGGAATGTAACGCGGGGCGTTTTAATTTCCTGCCAAAGGAATGGTAAACGAAAAAGTGGAGCCTTTACCCTCTTCGCTTACAACATTCAAAGTACCGCCGTGTTTTTCGGCCATTTCTTTTACAAGTATCAATCCCAGGCCGGCTCCCTTTTCGTTCGAGGTTCCGGCAAGGCTGAAATGGTCTTCAATCTTAAAAATACGCCCAAGCGCCTCTGCGGGCATCCCGGTTCCGGTATCAGTTATACTGATTTCTATTTGTTTCAGCTGGTCATCAGCCGTGGAACCGTTCTCTGATGAATCTATCAATTTGATCTTTGCATCAAAATGTACGCTTCCACCCGGGTAAGTAAATTTTATGGCATTGGTAGCCAGGTTAAGCAAAATTGAATGCACCATCTGGCGATCAGCAAACACCCAGTATTCTTCATTGAGGTTACTGTAAAATTGTATGTTTTTGCCCTGTGCATTCGAATTTAATAAACTGATAATGCCGGCAACGGCTTCGGTGAGGCTAAATTCGGAAGGATTATACTGCATCCGGCCTGTTTGAAGCCTCGACCAGTTGAGTAGATTTTCGAGCAATGAAAATGCTCCGTACGACGAATCACGTACTTTCTGGAGGTATTCCCTTATTTCTTTCTTGGTAAGCTCATCTAGCTCATCCAGTATGAGATCAGTAAATCCTAACATCCCCTGGAAAGGACTTCGCAGATCGTGCGCTACAATGCTGAAAAATTTGTCCTTGCTTTGGTTCAGATCTTCCAGTTCTTTGTTGTATTCCTGTAGCCTGGCTTCTGATTCTTTTTGAATAGTAATATTCCGGGCAATATGCATGCTGCCGAGCAGGTTGTTTTCTGCATCAAATATGGGAATGGCTGAAATTTCGAGGTGAAGCCCGAATTTGGGCTCAAAGAGTTGTATGGTGTGAGGCTTGCGGTCGCGGATCATTCCGAGATGGGGACAGTTGGAGGTAGCACATCCTTTGTCGTGCATCAGGTTAAAACATGAGTGACCAATCAGGCTTTTTTCACCTACATTCACCATCTGCCTCATGGCTTTATTAGCCTTAACAATTGTGTTTTCAAGGTTTATGAGGGCCACCATATCCGGTATCGAATCGAAAATTAATTCCCATACACCGGAGTCAGGATTTGAAAGCTGAGAAAAGAAGTCAGAATTCTGGATATTAGCGGGCGTAAGTTTCATAGCATCTGTCGAATCAAATTTTATACCAGTTTTAAATTGTATGGATCGGCAGTGTCAGAATCTGATCAGGATGTAGTGCATTTATTAAATATAAGCAATGAACCACTAGATTTTTAACCAGTTTCGGGCCATATTGTTCATGGCGTGGAAGCTCGAATCAGAATTCCAAAAGTTGGCGAAATTAATAAAAATGTTCTACTTGCGAATAAAGTATAACGAATAATGCATTTAAAATATGTTAAAAAAACAGAGTTTTGGTATTGCGAACAAGACGTTACACGAGTTTATTTTAATGTAAGAAAAAACATGAATGGATTGCAGTGCAGCCGCTAAATGCTGTAATATTGGCAATTACCTCGTTTGGGCGCATGTAAAGAGTTTCTGCACTTGTATAGGTGCCCGGTTAATAAGGGGCTTCTATCTAAGCTGAATGGTAAAAATAAATGTGGTTCCCTGCCCTGCAATGCTTTCGGCCCAGATACGTCCACCGTTTTTCTCAACCATTTCGTGGCAAAGTACCAGGCCCAGCCCAGTACCTGGTTCATTGGCAGTGCCAGGCTGCGAATATTGCCCGTTGAGTTTAAAAAGCTTTGGCAGGATTTCTTCGGCTATGCCAATCCCGTTATCGGAAATACTGATTTCGAGCCAGTATTTATCGTCGGGGTTCGACTTGACTGTAGCTTTTTCATATTTCTGCGGTTTGCGTCCTCTCACTACCACCCGGCCATTATTATTCGAGAATTTAATAGAGTTGGTAATCAGGTTCTGGATAACCGAGTGTATCATGTTTTTATCAGCAAGTACCATGATGCCTGCTTCTACTTCGTTTATAAGGTTGATGTCCTTTTGAGAAGCATTATTGTTTAAAACTGATATTACAGAGTTTATTTCTTCCCTGATGTCGAAAACTGTTGGTGTAAAAGGCATTTTACCGCTTTGTATCCTCGACCACTCCAGCAGGTTTTCAAGCAGGTTATAAGTATGGTACGATGCATTCCGTACGTTGGCAAGGTACTCTTTTACCTGGTCATGGGTTAATTCTTCGAGGTCTTCGTAAAGCAGGTCAATAAAGCCTAGCAATCCCTGGAAGGGATTTTTCAGGTCGTGCGCAAAAACTCCGAAAAATTTATCCTTGTTAATGTTGGCCTCTTTAAGCTCTTCAACCTGGTTAACCAGTTCCTCGATTTCGGTTTTCGAATCACTGATATCCCGGCCAATAGCTATAAGCACTTCGCGACCGAAAAACTGTCCTTTGTTAACAATAAATTCGCAGTTAAAATTCCGGCCGTGCTTACTTTTGCTATTCCATTCAAATTGCTGTTGTTCGCCCTTAAATGCTGCTTCAAAATACGGTCGGAGTATTAACGCGTCATTTTGATCCTCTGCCGAAAGCAACGAAAAATTTTGCCCGATCAGTTCTTCGCGTTCATATTCGAAGAGCTTCCCGGTGTGCTTGTTCACCTCCATTAAAATTCCCTCGGGCGACAGGATTAAAACTGGCTGAGGGATATTGTCGGCTACGTTGCGGAATGAAACCTCTGTGTCCCGCCCTGTTGTTTTATTTTCAGCGTATTCATTTTCAATTACCCTTGCAACGGTTTCGATAAATAGCAGATCGGCCTGTGAGAGTGAATAATGAAACGTGAAGATTGCCGTTATGAGGCCGTTAGTAATGTTGTTTTCAGTAATTGTAAAGCCTAAGATCGCTTTTACGGGTGCATCATCGGTGAGTGATGGTTCCGATGCCAGAAATGCGTTAAGGGCCGGCTTACGGATAATTGTATATGGCTCGTGCTGCGATTCAAGGTGATCGAAAATTTGCCGACTGCAAAGTTGCGGACTNNGGGCATACCAGGTATATGGCCTGCAACCACATCGAGCAGTCGCGAAAGCCTGGCATTTTTCTTTTGAAGCGTAACTACACCGGCATCTGTTTGAGTAGGTTTGCGGAAGGTAACCAGGATATTGGGAATATCTTCCGAAACATTTGTTTTAATCGGGGTAAAAGTGATTTCTGAACTTATCGTTTCACTTATCCCTTTTTTTACCAGGAATTTTCCCGTGTTTCCGGCAACAGGTTCGTTTATTGTATTTTGAAACAGAAAATATGCTTCATCAATATTTTCGTAGGCAATAAAGGATTGAAAATTGCTTCCAACGATTCGGGACTTATTTGCAATGCTAAAAAAGGCAAGAGCCTGGTCGGAACAGGCGGTGATAATTCCCGTTTTATCGCAAATAAAAGCAGCGTCAGGCAATATGTTTACAAGGTTGTAAACGGATATCTCTGGCACTGTATGTAATTCTTTGCTTGCGTAAAAATCGTTCATTCTGTCAGCAATTATAGCATCCGAGTAATTCCTTTTTTTAAAGGAAAAGTAGGATACTGACTGTCAACAACCTTGCCAAGGTTCATCGAAAGAAAACATTAAATTTTATGTTGTTGGTATTCAATTATATGCATAATTTTAAATATCGCTTTTTCCAGGCTTCAGGCAGTTTTCTTTGCGGTCGGCATTACCCCATTTTGGGACATTTTTGTTTCAAAATTAGTACGTGGCTGTCTGTTGCAAACGCTGTAACGTATTATTGAACTTAACACGAAAATACAGGCAACCATGTGATGCCGGTAACAAATAAAAATAGTTAAAGGTCAGGAATTGCAGCTCCGCCCTGTGTAGTCTATTTTTTATTTATTGCGATCAATGTTTCCCAGACATTAAAAGCAACCATGTAAATGTAACAATAGTTTTGATTGGAATAGCCTCTGTTATAACATTTTTTTTAAACGATGTATATGCTTTAAAATCCTGGACATCACAGGTAAATAGTTCTGGTTTATATTCAGCCTTAACTGTTGGAATCGCCGGGTTCGTAGGCCGGGATTTGAAAGGAAAATACCGAGCCTTTTCCTGCTGTGCTTCTCACACTGATTTTCCCTCCATGTTTTTCTATCATTTCGCGTGTAAGGATCAGGCCCAGCCCGGTACCCTGTTCTTTTTCGGTGCCAGGTTGCGACATTGGTTTTGCCCCTGTGAACAACATGCTTAGCAAATCCGGCTCTATTCCAACGCCATTATCTTCTACCGAAATTAAAACATAATCCTTGTCCATGCCGGCATCTCTTTTCAGCTTTTCTGCCGATATATTTATACGGCCCCCACCCGCAGTATATTTTATCGCATTCATGATCAGGTTGTTCAATATGGTGTTGAGCATATTTTTATCAGCAAAAACCAGTATATCAGAGCTTACCTGGTTATTGATTTCAATACTCTTTCGGTACGCCATGCTGAACAGTATATTATTTACTTCCTCAACGGCATCGGCAAGTACCATCCGTGTTGGAGTAAAAGGCATATGTCCCGTTTCGAGCCTCGACCAGGCCAGCAGGTTATCGAGTAAAGTGAATGAATTTTTTGCGGATGCATAAATGATTTTTAATGATTCCCTGATTTCATCTTTTGATAGTTGGTCAAGGTCTTCGAGCAGCATTTCCGAAAAACCGATCAT
>DGQJ01000297.1:10787-20863 GCA_002389705.1 Bacteroidales bacterium UBA4417 | reverse complement strand
GGCGTATATAATTACACGGTTACTCTAACCGGTGGTTGCGGAGTAGTGAAAAAAACGGGTGTAATTACGGTTAATCCGGATAATACGATCATGCTTTCGTCGGCTGCCGGAACTGATAACCAGCAAAAATGTATCAATACATCAATTGCCAGTATTACGTATTCCACAACAGGCTCAACTGGTGCTACCTTCAGCGGGTTGCCAGCCGGTGTATCCGGAACCTGGTCAGGAAATACTTCAACTATTAGTGGAATACCGGCAGCAGCCGGAACTTTTAATTATACTGTTACCTGCACTGGTGGATGCGGTTCAGCAAGCAGGACGGGGAGCATAAAGATATTACCTGAAAATACGATTTCACTCAGTTCGGCAGCCGGTACTGACAACCAGATAAATTGTATCAATACAGCAGTAAATAACATTACCTATGTTACCACAGGTGCTACAGGCGCTTCGGTTAGTGGTTTGTCCGCCGGGGTGTCCGGAAGCTGGGCCGGAAACGTATTTACGATAAACGGAACGCCTTCGGTGCCTGGATTATTTAATTACAATATTATGCTCTCCGGAGGCTGCGGCTCCATTACGGGAACAGGAAGTATAAAGGTTATACCCAATAACACCATTACACTTTCGTCAGCATTTGGCAGCGACAACCAGGTGAAATGTGTAAATACTGCCATTACCAACATCAGTTATACTACTACAGGAGCCACCGGGGCAACTTTCAGCGGTTTACCTGCCGGAGTTACTGGCAGCTGGTCGGGCAATGTAGTAACGATAAGCGGAACACCCACTATTTCGGGTGTTTATCCGTACAGTATTGCGCTAACCGGGGGGTGTGGAACTATTACCAAAACCGGAACGCTTAACATTACACCTGATAATACACTTGCCTTAACCTCGGCAGTGGGGACCAATAACCAAATCAGGTGTATTAATTCAGCAATAACGAACATTACATATGCCACCACTGGCGCCAGTGGTGCAACTTTCGTTGGATTACCAGCAGGTGTAAACGGCAACTGGGCCGGTAATGTGATAACCATCAGCGGAAGCCCAACGGTTTCGGGTACCTATAACTATACTGTAACCTTAACAGGAGGCTGCGGCCTTGCATCGGCAACGGGATCAATAAGCGTTATTCCAAATAACACAATACTACTTTCGTCAGCAGCTGGAACCGATCACCAGTCGGTTTGTGTAAATACCTCCATCACTGAAATTTCGTATGCAACCTCAGGTGCAAGTGGCGCATCATTCAGCGGTCTGCCGGCAGGAGTATCGGGCTCGTGGGCAGCAAATGTTGTCACCATTAACGGAACACCATCAACACCAGGGAACTACACTTATACCGTTTCGCTAACCGGAGGTTGTGGTATAGTTACAAAAACGGGAATCCTTGCGGTTTCGCCCGACAATAGCATTTCCTTATCATCAGCAGCAGGCACTGATAACCAGGTAAAATGTGTAAACACATCTATTACCAATATCACCTATGTTACCAGTGGTGCTACAGGGGCAGTAGTTACCGGCTTACCTGCAGGAGTAAGCGGAAACTGGTCGGCCAATACGGTAATCATAAGCGGAACGGCAACGGTAGCAGGTACCTATAATTATACAGTTGCCTTATCCGGCGGTTGCTCAGCGATCACAAAAACAGGAACCATTACTGTTATCCCTACTAACACGATAGTTCTATCGTCGGCAGCAGGTACTGACAGCCAGGTGAATTGTGTGAATACAGCCCTCAGTACAATTACTTATACCACAACCGGCGCAACAGGAGCGATTACCGGCGGATTACCGGCAGGTGTCAGCGGAAGCTGGTCGGCAAACCAGTTAACGATAAACGGAACACCGGTATCGTCGGGTAACTTCAGCTATACCATTACTTTAACCGGCGGTTGTGGATCAGTGATCAAAACCGGTACTATTGGCGTTACCCCAAACAATACAATTACGCTTTCGTCTGCTTTCGGATCGGACAACCAGTCGAAGTGTATCAATACACCGATTTCGAATATTACATACACAACCACTGGTGCTACAGGTGCAACAGTGAGTGGGTTGCCGGCAGGGGTAAGTGGCAGCTGGGCAGGTAATGTGTTTACAATCAGCGGATCAGCAAGTGTATCGGGTACTTATAATTATACCATTACTTTAACAGGTGGTTGCGGAGTAGTAACCAAAACGGGCATTTTAAACATAAGTCCCGATAATACAATATTACTCTCCTCCATGCCCGGAACCGATAACCAGACCAGGTGTATCAATACTTCCATTACAAATATTACTTATGCTGTATCGGGTGCCAGCGGTGCTGCTTTCAGTGGGTTGCCAGCTGGTGTTACAGGCAGCAAGACCGGAAATGTGATTTCCATCAGCGGAACCCCGGTTGCAGCAGGTACCTTTAATTATACGGTTTCCTTAACCGGAGGCTGCGGTACAGCTGATGAATCAGGAATGATAACCGTACTGCCGCAAAATACAATTACGCTTACTTCAGCTGCCGGTACTGATAACCAGTCGAAGTGCGTAAACACAGCCATTACACCGGTTACTTATGCAACCACAGGCGCAACCGGGGCTTCTGTAGCTGGATTGCCGGCAGGAGTAACAGGTAGCTGGGCTGGTAATGTGATGACCATAAGTGGAATACCTACGGTTACCGGCACCTATAATTATACCATTACCCTGGTTGGCGGATGTGGTATTATTACTAAGACCGGTACCATAATAGTGGTAGCCAACAATTCGCTTCTTTTATCATCGGCCCCTGGCACCGACAACCTTTCGACATGCCTGAATGCGCCAATCATTAATATAACCTACAATACGACAGGTGCAACCGGTGCAGTTTTTTCGGGTTTGCCGGCAGGTATAACAGGCGGTTGGGCAGCAAACGTTGCAACCATAAGCGGAACTCCGTCAGTTAGTGGCACATTTAATTATACAGTTAGTTTAACCGGTGGTTGCGGAACCGCATCAAAAAGCGGGATTATAAAGGTAAATCCCATACCGGTGGTAACAGCTACACCTTCATCGCAATCCATATGTTCCTTGGCAGTCACATCCATATCATTGTCGGGCAGTGAGCCGGGTACCACATTTTCGTGGAGTGTTGCACCCACTGATGTATCGGGAGCTTCGGCCGGATCAGGCAGTGCAATTATACAGACCCTTACAGCTACAACTACTGTACAAGGTAAAGTAATTTATACCATTACTCCTGTGGCCAATTTCTGTGCAGGGTCTGCTGTTGATGTTGAGGTAACTGTGAAACCTAATCCGGTTGCATCCGTTTCGCCGGCAGTGCAAACCATTTGTTCAGGATCTGCTACCTCTATAGCCTTATCGTCGAATATTGCAGGCTCAACCTACAACTGGACAGTAATTCAGTCAGGAGTATCGGGTGCTACGGCAACATCGGGATCAGCTATAGCGCAGGTGCTTACCGCTACAGGTTCGAACCCGGGAACGGCAACTTACAGTGTTTCGGCAAGTGCCGCCGGATGCACAGGAACTCCTGTGAATGCAGTGGTAACAGTAAAGCCTTCGCCGGTAGCAGTGGCAACACCATCTCCACAAACCATCTGTTCGGGTACATTAACATCAGTTGTTTTAAGCAGCAATGTAGGTGGTACTTCGTACAGCTGGACCCGGGTAGTTTCGCCGGCAGGAAGCATTACCGGTTCAGCCAACGGAAGCGGGAGTACAATTTCGCAACTTTTGACCAATACTACACTTCTGCAGGCAGATGTTACCTATACTGTAACTCCGGTAGCTGCTGGTTGCACCGGTGCCCCGATTACGGTTGTTGTAACTGTAAATCCGCAGCCTTCGTTAAGCAGTCCGCTGGCCAATTCAGTTTGCAGCAATGTATTGTTTACCTACCTGCCTTCATCGAATGTAGCATCCACATCCTTTACCTGGAGCAGGGCTGCAGTAGTTGGGATTCAGAATGCAGCGTCGACCGGAAGCGGTAACATTAGCGAGGTACTGATAAATACAACAGGAACGGCCAAAACAGTAACTTATATTTATACGCTAACTGCGAATGGATGTTCAAGGACACAGGCTATAACAGTAACGGTAAATCCTACGCCTGTTTTACTGAGCCAGGTTTCGCCTCTCGCCGTGTGCAGCGATGCTGATTTTAATTATTCGCCGGTGAGTTCGGTTACAGGAACCAGTTTTACCTGGTCCAGGGGCGTAGTTGCCGGGATAAGTAACAGCGCGAATACCGGAACCGGGAATATCAGCGAGGCGCTCGAGAATACTTCTGCCGCCGATGTGGCAGTGGAGTATTTGTATACCATGACTGCCGGGGGATGTTCAGGAAATGCCATTGTTACTGCAACCATTAAACCCAGGCCGGTGCTGTCGGGCAGCCTTACGCCGGCAGCTGTTTGCAGCAATTCAGTGTTTAGTTATTCGCCTTCAAGCCCTGTAGCCGGAACAACTTTCAGCTGGAGCCGATCGCCGGTTACCGGCATCAGCAACGGGCCTGCTTTTGGAGTGGATAATCCGCTTGAGACATTGGTAAATACAAACACCAGCCCGGTGAATGTTACCTATAATTATACACTCTTCGCCAATGGATGTTCGCGGGCGCAGAATGTTACGGTGAGTGTAAAGCCGGAACCTAAAGTAAATGTTCCTGCCGACAAGGAATTCTGCAGTAGTGTGAATACACCGGTAATTGCTTTGATAGGTACTGTGACCGGCAGTACTTATGCCTGGACAAACGATAACACAGGGATTGGTCTTGCTGCAAGTGGTAACGGGGACATCCATTCATTTGTTGCCACAAACATTACCAGCCTGCCAATTCATTCAACTATAAGTATTACCCCATGGGCTGCCGGATGTTCAGGATCTATTGAATCGTTTATGATTGTGATAAATCCTACAGCTTACCTTGATGTTCAGGACAATCAGGAGGTATGTAATGGCTTATCAACCAATGCTGTGCTGTTTACAGGGACGTTGGCTGGCGTTACCTGGAGCAATGATCATCCGGAAATTGGACTTGCCGCTTCGGGTACCGGAAATATCGGATCATTTACAGCTGTAAATCCCGGAACAAGCCCGATAGTGGCTACCATTACAGCAACCCCGCATTTTTCAGCCAGCGGATCGGGTTGCGATGGCTCACCAATCAGTTTTACAATTACCGTAAATCCTAACCCTGCAGTGAACGTGGTAAGCAGCGAGGTACTCTGTGCCGGAGCTAACCATGCCAGTATTATATTTTCAACATCGGCAAGTGGAGGTATTCCCACTTTTAACTGGAGCAGCAGCCAGGATATTGGTTTTGGCACTTCAGGCAGCGGTGATATACCTGTATTTATTCCTGTTAATGCCGGGTTAACACCCGTTTCGGCCACCATAAGTGTTAATTCAACCTTAAACGCCTGTTCCGGGGCTGTGAATAGTTTCAGTCTAACAGTTAATCCCACTCCTACAGTAATAAAGCCTGCAAACCAAACCGTATGTAACAATACCATGACAGCTACCGTTCATTTTACTGGCAATGCCACCTCGTATACATGGTCAAACAACAATTCGGGTATTGGTCTTGCAGCCAGTGGAACAGGGGATATACCATCATTTTTGGCTGTAAATTCAGGCAGTTCACCCACCGGGGTAGCTATCACAATTACACCTCAGTACACCAATGGTGGAAAAACCTGCCAGGGAACGCAAAAGGTGTCAGCATTTATTGTAAATCCTTCACCATCATCAACTATTTCGGGAAGTGTTACGGTATGCCAGTATGCTTCATCACCACAGCTCACTTTTGCAGGAACATCAGGTTTGGAACCCTATACTTTTACCTACCAGGTTAACGGAGGCGCAAGTCAGACCATTTCGACAGTTTCAGGTAACTGGATAAAACTAGGGGTACCCACAACCAATGCCGGTACTTTTCAGTACAAGATCAATAGTATAACAAGTGGCTATGGCTGTTCCAGCGCTCAGTCGGCATCAGCTACGGTTGTTGTAGAAGCAGCGCCAACAGCCACCATAAGCGGAACTGTTTCAGTTTGTCAGAATTCAACCTCTCCGCTCATCACTTTTACAGGAGCCAACGGTACTGCGCCTTACACCTTCTCCTATAAAGTGAATGGTGGGGCTCTGCAAACCATTACCACTACTTCAGGCAACAGTATTACGCTGGCAGCATCAGCAGCAGCTTCGGGTACTTTTGTCTACGACCTGGTGAGTGTGGCTTCTGTTACCGGATGTTCGCAGGCACAGGCCGGCAGCGCAACAATCACAGTAAATGCGGCACCAAATGTTGTTATCAGCAATCCTGCACCAGTTTGTTCGCCGGCAACTGTTGATATCACGGCTCCGGCAGTTACCCTGGGGTCGGATGCAGGACTAAATTACACATACTGGACCAATGCCGCGGCAAGTATATCGTATAATACTCCGACAGCAGCTGTTGCAGGTACGTATTATATTAAAGGTATTGATCCTGTATCCGGATGTTATTCCATTCAGCCGGTTACTGTTACCATTAATACCACGCCTACCCTGGTGGTTAATAACCCGGCACCGGTTTGTGCCCCGGGAACCTTAAATTTAACCCTGCCAGCCATAACTTCGGGCTCATCGGCAGGGCTTACACTCACTTTCTGGACAGATGCCGCGGCAACCATTCCATATGCAACACCTGCAACTGCCGATGATAATACTTACTACATAAAAGGAACTTCCGCATCAGGATGTTCGGTTGTAAAACCAGTTGTAGCATCAGTATATGCAACCATAGGGTTGCCGGTATTTGCCATGGGTACAACCTCAAATGCCTGCAAAGGATCGGCCCCGATAACCTATACAGCTTCGGTAACAAATGCATTTACTTTAACATTTAGCCTGGATGCTGCAAGCCAGGCGGCAGGCAACAGTATTAATGCTGCAACCGGGCAGGTTACTTTTGCGCCCTCATTTACCGGCACAATTCAGGTTACTGCTACTGCAACTGGATGCGGAGCCCCTTCCACGGCTATACACACCATTACTGTTAATCCAACACCCACAGTAACGCTTACGGCTTCGCCAAGCTCAGCCATTTGCGAAGGTGCCAGTGTTACCCTATCATCCAACAGCAGTGGCGGCAATGTGATGAACACGTATGCCGGTAATTCAGGAAATGTAAATATTGCAATACCTGATAACAGCAAAACAACTTCAGCCAGTTCGTCAATCACCCTGTCAGGAAGTGGTGGCGCTACTTTGGCAGCAACGGATGTTGTGATGGTTACTTTAAATATCACACATACTTCCGACAGGGACCTGGATATCTTCCTTGTTGATCCGTCAGGGACAAAAGCAATGCTGCTTTCGTCGGATAACGGCAATACGAATAACCATTATACAAACACTGTTCTCCGTACCGATGCTACAACTTCGATTACAGCCGGAACTGCTCCATTTACTGGTACATATCTGCCGGAAGGATCTATAAGTATAGCGCCTGTTTTAACAGGGGCTTCAGGAGGCGGCAATTATAGCCTGGTAATTCCTGCCAATTCAATATTAGGTGCGAGTGTTGATGGTGCATGGCAATTAAAGATTTTTGATGATGCTTCTTCTGAAACCGGGACACTAAACAGTTGGGCTTTGGCTATTTTACAACCTACAGCAATAGGGTATACTTCGGTGGTAAATGGTCTGCAAACCATTGGTGCAATTACGTATTCAGGAGCCAATAAGTCAGTAGCCACTTCATTGGTAACACCACCATCGGGTACTCAAACCTATACAATGACCACTACGGATGCGAGCGGATGCTCGGCAACATCGAATGCAGTTTCCATTGTGGTGAAACCGGCGCCAATACCTGTTATCAGTGCCGATTACTGTACGTTCCGGCCAAAGGTAAGGCTTACTACCCCAACCTGTGCTTCGTGTACATATCAATGGAATACGGGTGCTGTTACCAATGCCATTGATGTTGATATTGCCGGCAAATATATAGTAACCGTGAATTATGCAAATGGTTGTTCTGCATCGGGTTCAATACAGGTGGCTGACGAACTGGTTGTGAACGGAGATTTTTCGGCCGGAAACACAGCATTTACTACAGGATATGGATATAAACCTGATGTTGCAGGAAATACAGAATTGAATCCTGAAGGATATTACGGAGTAGGTACCAACGGGCAGAATTACCATTCGAATTTCTGGGGACGTGATCATACCACTGGAACCGGCAATTTCCTGATTGTAAATGGATGGGGAAGTGCTTACACGGTATGGGAAGAGGCCAATGTACCTGTTACTCCGAATACCGATTACTATTTTGCGGCATGGGCTATCAGTTTGAACAATGTAGGCCCGTATGCAAAACTCAGGTTCGAAGTAAATGGAGTTCAGGTAGGAAGCACTGCCAACCTTACTGCGGGTACCAACAGTAATGCCAATGCCTGGAAAGCACAGGACCGTTTCTACGGAATGTGGAATTCGGGTGCAGCCACCACTGCTACCATCCGCATTATTAACCTTGAGCCAAACCTGAATGGAAATGATTTCGGTATTGATGATATTTCCTTCGGAACCCTTGTAGATATTCCGTTCACTGCCACTGCCACCAGCAATTCGCCGGCTGCCAGCCCGATGTGCAGCAGGGGATCCTTGCAGTTAACTTCGTCAGTTGCCGGTGGCAAATCACCAATTGTATATTCCTGGTCCGGACCAAACGGGTTTACATCAAACCAGGCAAACCCGGTAATTACGAATATCCCACCCAATGGCGGAGGTACTTACACGCTTTCGGTAACCGACTGGTACAATTGTCCGGCTACGGTTGCGACCACTGACGTTGTGTTATACCCCACCCCCGAAATTGCCGACCGCAGCTATACTATTTGCAGCAATTCATCATTTACAGCAACACCGGTAAACGGAACACCAACTGCTGCCACCGTGGTTCCGGCAGGTACAACCTATTCGTGGGGTATGCCTGTTATTTCGCCGGCAGGCAGCGTAACCGGGGCCAGTGCCCTGGCTAACCAGGCTGCAATCAGCCAAACTCTTACCAATACCACCAATTCGGTGGCAACGGTTACATACAATGTTACTCCTGTTGCAGGAAGTTGTACCGGAGCATCGTTTAAAGTAACGGTAACGGTTAATCCGGGCGTAAGCGCCAGTGCAGGTAGCGACAGGCAGATTTGTGCCGGAAGCACTGTTGCTTTAAACGGAACAATTGGCGGTGCTGCAACTTCAGGAAACTGGACAGGTGGAACCGGTACTTTTGCTCCAAACCGTAATACATTAAATGCGGTGTATACCCCCAGCACAGCCGAAGTCACTTCCGGCACTGTTACGCTCACCCTCAACACCAACGACCCCGACGGAGCCGGACCTTGTTCCTCCACATCTTCATCGGTGAATATTACAATAAACCCGTTACCATTACTCACCTCATCACAGGTTAATGTAAGCTGCAACGGGACTTCAACCGGATCCATCGCTATATCGGTTTCAGGCGGGACCCCGGCTTACGCTTACAACTGGTCAGCCAGCGGCACAGGATTGATCCCGGTAGGACAAAGCAACAACCAGGATCTAACAGGACTTGTTGCCGGAACATATACAGTTTCAGTGCGTGATACCAAATTGTGCGCAGCCACAACCACCCTTGCAATCACCGAGCCCACGCCCCTGGTTGTCAGCGAAAGCCATACAACTGTTCCTTGCTCAATTGGGGCAACATCAGTAGTAGTAACAGCCAGCGGCGGCACCTTGCCCTACGTTTCGGGAACAGGTACTTTTGCCCAGTTTGCCGGTACAACCATTTATACGGTTACCGATTCAAAAGGCTGTACCTCCGATATAACAGCAACTGTTGTTGCTGATCCGAATACAGCACCCGTGATATCTACCAGCCCGGTAACCCGCAACATAAACGGATGTTCCACCGCAAGTATTACCGGCCCGGCTTTTTCGGATGTTGAAGCAGTTTCTTCATATCTCGAATTCAGTAATGCAACAAATAAAGGAGTTGCAACTGATAATTGTGCCATCACCAGTGTAACATACCAGGATATTGCCAGTTC
>DGQJ01000297.1:0-10739 GCA_002389705.1 Bacteroidales bacterium UBA4417 | reverse complement strand
GCATTAACGGCAGCTATGGCTTTATTCCCTGTAGCAGCCGATGCCTGCGATGCCGATGTTTCGAACATTGTGAAAACCAGCCTTGCCTACGTGGTTTCACCTTTGTGCTCCCAAAAAGGAACGTATACCAACACCTGGACCGTTACCGACGATTGTGGAAATACCAGTGCAGTATTTACACAGGTAATATCAGTTGTCGACAATACAGCTCCAACCTGGCAAACAGCAGCGGGCTCACTCGACAGGACTGTGGAATGCAGTGATGTGGCAGGATTGAATGCAGCTAAATCGCTGAAACCTGTCGCCATTGATATGTGCGATGGAAATGTAACCAACCTGGTTAAGGTTTCAGGTGGTTTTGTAGCCGGAAGCAGTTGCCCGAACCAGGGTACAATCACGAACACCTGGACAGTATCGGATGATTGCGGAAATGTAAGCGCAGTGTTCACGCAACGGATTACGGTAGTTGATAATACTCCTCCTGTATGGCTCACCCCTTCGGTTGCTTTAAACCGTACCTTAAACTGCAGCGATGCAGGCGGCCTTGTTTTAGCTCAGCAACTTACACCCATTGCATGGGATAATTGCGATGCAAGTGTTACCAATGTTGTAAAAACNNAGTTTTCACGCAGTTAATTTTAATTGTTGATAATACCGATCCTTCCATTATTTGCCCGGTTAGCAATGCATTTTCGTGCGATGCCCCTACACTGCAACCATCAGAAACAGGGTTTGCTTTTGCTTCGGGCGATTGTGGAGGTAATCCTTCGGTTACCTGGGCCGATGCCATTGTTCCAGGAGCATGTGCCGGAAACTACCAGCTTAACCGGACCTGGACTGCTACTAACATCTGCGGCAAGACTGCTACTTGTGTACAAGCTATTTTTGTGCAGGATGCCACCCCGCCGGTAATTCAATGTGCAATTACAGGCACCCAGGATATTTATTCAGCAGCCCAGCTGAGCTATATTCATCCTGATAACTCCTGGGATGCTACAGCAACCGATAACTGCAGCGGTGCCACCCTGGTTGTGAATCTTTCGGGGGCGACCAATTCAGGTCCATTTACCAGTTTAAACGGGGTAGCATTTAACGAAGGAGCTACTACGGTAACCTGGACTGCCATTGATGGATGTGGAATAAGTTCTGATTATAATTTTACTGTCAATGTTGCATTTGCTCCTCAAATCAGCTGCCTGGCTAACATCAGCACCAGCAACCAAACCGATGTATGTACAGCAACACTTAACCCCGGCTTCCCGGTTTTAAGCAATGGTACCGCCCCGGTAAGTTTCAGCTGGGTAATGAGTGGTGCAACCAGCGGTTCGGGTACCGGAGCTGTCGGAAATTATACTTTCAACCTGGGAACCACTACCATTACCTGGACAGCCACCAACATTGCAGGCACGGATATCTGTTCTCAAACCATAACAGTTACTGATACCCAGGTACCCGTATTCAGTAAACCTGCCGACCGGGTATACTGCGTAAAAAATATTATCACAGCCGATTTCTTTGAACCAACTACTGATATTGTTCCCGAACGGCCCGATTATTATGTGCTGCCCTCAGGATCAACAGACCTGAACCTGAACCCGGCAACAGTTGCCGACAACTGTGCCCAATCCTGCACTTACGAAATCAGGTGGCGTATCGATTTCCACGATGGCAATTCACTCCCTGCCGGGCCTGCAACCTTCCTTACGGGTCAGCCATCAGCATATGGAGCTGATATAATGCTGCCTGGTAGTTCCAATTCAACAATGGAGCATCAGATTACATACTGGGTTGTGGACTGCCATGGCAATGTATCTGCACCCCGAACCTCAAAAATTACAATTAGCCCAAGACCTGAAATTATAAAACTTAACTGAAATGATCACTTATAATGCATACAAGCAGGAGATTAAGCGGTTACAGATGGAATTCATTCTGCAGCAGCCTGAAAATATATCCGGGCTACACATTTGTAAAGCTCCCTCTTTGCAAAATGCCAATCCGGGTCTTTTTGCCTCCAATTCACCTGTGTTAAACGTAAACTTTAGCCTATGAGAAAAAACAGGAAAACCAGCTGCACAAAAGCAGTAAGAACAACTCAAATAATTCAAAAAACAACGCTTACCAATTTTTAAAAAAATCAAGTTCAAAAATTAAACTAAGTACCAGATTAATAAAACAAATCAAAACAATAATTAAAAATCAAACAAAATGAAAAAGCAAGCTTTTATTCTTTTAGTTGCATTTTTTGCACTCGGCTTGTCGAATGCATTTGCACAGGCAGTACCAGGTACAGCTCCACGCCCAATTACCTGCGATTTAACTGATCCCATGGCCCCTGTTGCAGGCCGGCCTTACACTTACCAGGCAACCATGGCTCCGGCCAATGGTACTACTTACTGGTATGCCACCAAGTCGACTACTTTTATGAATGCCGGAACCCGTGTTGCCACCCCTATAAATGCTGATGGGACCAGCATTGCCACCGGTGCAACCAACTACATGACTTCGGCCAATAATGCAAGTTCCCCGTCATCGACCACAGTAACCTGGACTTCATCAGGCTTGAGTGGCGTAACTGCAGTTAACCCTTTATTTATGGTTATGGAGTATGCCGGATCGTGTTCGAACAACATGAAGGTGATGAAAATTGTTCCCAAAGTTGCCTTTACCGTTGATATTGCCAACATGGCTCACGGTGCTACTCCTACAGCACTGGGCTACGACGCTGCCGAAAGCCAGTGTTATGCTGATGTAGCTTCATCGTCGTGGGATGCTGCAAACAATAATATTACCATCGACTATGGAGTAAATACTTTATATTTTGAAGTTGTAGCCGCAAACTTTACCGGCTCTTATTCCCCAACTTTTAAGCTTACCGGGCTCAGTGGCACACAAACCGCTGATATCGACTGGGGAGTAACAGTTGGTTCATATCCCAATTCGTTGGCTACCGGTCTTACAGGTGCTTCTGTAACAACCAGTCCTACAACGGTTAACACTTCGGTAGCCAGCACGGCTAACGGTGTTTCAATCTACGTAAGGGTAACCATTCACAACCATGGTTGGGAAGGCTTAGCCAATAACAACATTTCGCTGGCTGTTGAAGCTGTTGATTCGGCAAGTAACAGCGATGTTGATGCAACCTGTGCAACCGGTGCCGGTTTTGAGGACATAGCTATGCAAACTCTCAATGCCAGACCGACGGTAACCGGTGATCCTGCAACGCCATTCTTACCTCAGAAAAACTAAATTTCTGAAGGAATAAAACTGCTTTTTCAAACCTGGAATTTCCCCGGCGGCGTTTTGAACCCGTCGGGGGAATACAAGGGTTGGGAAAAGTAAAATGGCAAATGCCGGCAAGCCCCGGTTTGTACCATTGAAATCCTGTAACGCTGGATTGGCAATGATTACAAAAGGAACATACCGCCGGGAAGTATGATGATTAAATGATTTTTACAATGCAATTGAACATGGAAATGCAACGCATTTTCGGAAGGACTGTTCAGGTTTTTGCGCTGAACAGCATTTGCTTTTTGCATGGTAAGATATCTCTAAAACCCTGACTGGTGTAATGTTTCATATAACAGAAACAGCCTTCGGGCAATATTTCACGGGCCGTGAAAACGGGACGTATGAATATAAAAACAGAAATAATGGTAAATAAAAAGTATAAATCCCATAGCCCGCCCGGGATTGTGGTTGGCACTTTACGGGGAGCACCTGTTGCGACTGGATGTATTTCGCCGCACGGCCCAGGCTGCTGCGATCTGAACAATACTGAACAGATACCGCAGGGTGTTTTGCAGACTTTTTATTACAAACCGCGCAACGGTATAACGACCGGACCTCCTGTGATAGGTCAGCCAGGAGGTATGTATGCAGTTTATAATTTCAAAACCGACCCAATAACCTACGGAAGTCAACCTGCAAAGGGTCTTCTGAATGGCTGGATATTTCCTGGCGGCTTGTTACCTGCCCGGGCAGTAGAAATTGTACATGCTTCTATAATACTTACACATATCAATTAAATCGGTACACTGAGTGAAACGACCTTTATATAAACTTATTCGTATGCTGCTGGTAGCAATACCACTGCTTCTGACTGTGGCTCCTGCCATGGCCCAGACGAATATGATTTATACCGGTCAAACCGTGGATCTCAGCGTAGAAGTAACACCAGGCGACACCTACACCTGGGAATTGTATTCGGATGTTTCAGCTATAAATTTTGCAACCGATGCAGGCAACTGTAACAGCACGGATGCCGTTTTTGCCGGAGGTATAAACACCGGCCCGGCAGTGCACATCACATGTTTCGCACCGGGAACCTATTTTTATAAAGTAATAGCAAACCGTAATGGTTGCAGCATGAATTTCAAGATTGGTAAAATTGATGTTCAGATTCCACCTTCGTCAGCATCATTAAGCCTTACACAGGCATCAATATGTACCGGGCAAAGCACCAGCCTGGTAGTAACTTTTACAGGTTCTGCACCATGGAGTTTTACCTACCGGGTACATAATCCCGATGGAACCTTTAATGACAGTACCTTAAGCCATATTGCATCGAACCCGGCAGTGATACCAATAAGCCCGGTTAAAACAGGTACATATACCTTCGAGGTGATCAATGTTACCGATGCAGTAAGTACCAATACCAGTATTTCGAATACCACGATCCTTAACGTTAACGCAAGGCCGGGTAGTTCGCGCATATACCAGTACGACCCCATAAGCAAGAAAAAGAAATAAGATGAACAGGCTCAGATTCATATTGTTAACCATATTACTAGCTGTTGCCTACGTGGCAGCCGGCCAGGGATATGTTATTGACAGTGTGTGCCGGGGTGCTGAACGTCATTACCGGATTGACGGCGAAATCGGGTCGACCTACACCTGGACACTCACAGACCCTTCGGGACATATAGTAACATTACCCGAAACCGCTGATACAGTTACAATTATATTTAATGTTTCAGCCGGCGATTATACCTTATCGGCATTGCAAACAAGTATACATGGTTGCGATAGTCTTGAACTGGGTACTATAAAAGTATTCGACCTGCCAATTGCCTATGCAGGTGCCGGTATGCTTCGCTGCAACAACAACCCCGTAATTCTTTCGGGTGCCACAGCTTCAGGATACAGCAGCCTGTTATGGATAAGCAACGGCGATGGAAAATTTAACGATTCAACAACCCTGCACCCGGAATATACATTTGGACCTGCCGACCTAAAAGTTGGCTCAGTGACATTCACGCTGAAGGCCTCAGGATTTGGCCGGGAAGGCAGTTGCGCACCAGTAGAATCATCACTCACCATACAAATCAGAGATGAAATTATTCCTTCATTTGATCAGATCGGGCCGCTTTGCCTCAACAGTACCGCACCTGCATTGCCTGCAATTTCAACAAACGGAATCAGCGGTAAGTGGATACCTGCTGCAATCAATACTTCTTTAACAGGTACCAGTTTGTATACATTTATACCTGATCCGGATCAGTGCGGGCTGGTAACTACACTATCAATAAAAGTTGAAAGTCCTGAAATTACAGATGTTGCTGCACATCCGTCAACCAATGGACTGGCAAACGGGTACGTTGTAATTACAGCCGACCACGAAGCTGCCCAGAATGCGTATTCACTCAATGGTGCTGATTGGCAGACTTCGGACACTTTCAGGAAATTATCGGTAGGAACTTATACCGCGTGGGTGCGCAACGAAAACGGATGCGTGGATACAGCGCCATTCAATATACTAAATACCGTTGTCGGGCAGGTTAACCTGCTGGCAGGAAGCTCCCTGAATTGTATTACCGTTCCGGTTCAGGTTCCGATGAAAGCTGCCGGGTTTAAACAGGTAGCTTCATTTACAGTACAACTGACTTTCGATCCTGCTATCCTTACCTTTAACGGGTATTCGAACCTCAATACATTACTTACTACTGGTGTGCTATCAACCACACTGGTTAGTCCCGGTGTACTCGAAATTAATTTCATTGCCAAGGATACGCTTACCCTGGTAAATCAAGATAACCTGATGTCGCTCAATTTTGTGGGCGCTTCGGCCGGTATGTCGGCGCTGAAATGGGATGCGCTGAAGTGCGTGATTTATTCAGCTTCAGGCTACGAAATTCCTGCTATTTATACCCAAGGCTCAGTTGATATCAGGCCACTGCCACAGGTTTATACTGCAGGCAATGGTGCATATTGCGAAAGCAGTCCACATAAACTCTTAGCCGGATCATTAACCGGTGATAACTTAAATTACAACTGGACCAGTCCTTCGGGCGAAACCCATGCCGGTGCCGAGTGGGACCTTGGCCTGCTACGTAGCAGCGATGCCGGCCAATATGTTGTACACGCTTCGGACGGAAGCACCTGCGATGTTTCACAATCAGTGAACCTTATAGTGTACCCGAACCCACATGTGGCCCTCAATATTCAGGATACATTGTGTACTGATAAAGAAGTGATGCTGAATGCAGGTGCCGGTTTTGCATCGTACACCTGGCAGGATGGCTCTGCCGAACCACAGTACCTGGCAACTTCCGAAGGCTTGTATTGGGTTACCGTTACCGATAACAATGGTTGCCAGGCCAGTGATTCAGTACTGCTGAAACAATGCGAACTGCTAATCATGATGCCAAATGTATTTTCGCCAAACGGCGATGGTGTGAATGATGAATTCCTGCCCAGGTACAACCATGATATACCGGTGACTTTCCAAATGTACATTTTCAATAAATGGGGCGAACAGATATTCAGTACCAGCGATATTTCAAAAGGTTGGGACGGAAGATATAAAGGAGCCGAATGCCCTCAGGATATGTATACCTGGACCATCATATTCTCAGCACCCGAAAATTATAAATTCCTGCAGAAATCGCCTCAAAGCGGTAATGTAATGCTTATTAAATAAAGAAATGCCATGAAAACGAAGAGGACTACATTCATGATTTTCATCTTCCTGGCCGCCATGTTGCGAAGCCAGGCACAGGATGTGATCTACTCGCAGTTTTATGCAAATCCATTATATCTGAATCCTGCATTGGCAGGTGCCAAACTCGACCAGCGTATAACCCTCAATTACCGCAACCAATGGCCGAGCATCAGGCAGGGATATGTGAGCTACAGTGCGTCGTGGGACCAACAGGTGGATAAAATCTCAGGCGGGCTGGGGGTAATGGTGAATTCTGATATAATGGGTGGAGGTATTTACAACCGCTTCTGCGGGAGCGGTATATATTCGTACCGTGCACAGGCTACACGACATATTGTTTTAAATGCTGCTATTCAGGCTACTTACATGCAGTATAAACTGGATTGGAACAAGCTGGTTTTTGGTGATCAGATTGACATACGTACCGGGAATGTTGAGTCGACACGCGAATATGTACCCGAGAAACTCAGCATTGGGAACCTTGATTTCAGCGCCGGTATTTTGGGCGGGTACAAGGAAAGTCTGTATTTCGGCATAGCTGTAAATCACCTCACCCGGCCTGATATCGCTTTTTACGAAGGTAATGCAAACCGCGTACCCATGCGCTGGACGGTGCATTCAGGCATCCTGATTGACTTCCGGCAGGGGATGGATGGCGAAGATATCCGCAACTTCTCTATTTCGCCCAATGTAATTTATGTGCAACAAGGTAAATTCAGGCAGTTGAACATGGGAATGTATATTAACAAATTTCCATTTGTAATGGGTTTCTGGATGCGTCATAATTTTGAAAATCCGGATGCTCTTATTGCCCTGCTGGGTTTCCAGGCCAAAAATTATAAAATAGGGTACAGTTACGATTATACCATATCGAACCTGACCAACAAATCGGGTGGCGCGCATGAAATTTCAATTGCCTGGCTTTTCCTTAAATCCATGAGCTCCAAACGATATCATGCGCTCGAATGCCCTACTTTTTAGAAAATATCAGGAAGTTCTAATCTGAACGATGCAGTATTTGGCTTACACGATTCTAAAAAAACAGCTGTTTATTTTCTGATCAAAAATTCTAAACAACAACTCCTGGGCTAAACAGCTTTAGTGTTCCCAAACAAGGGCGTATGTTGTTTTTTAAATTGGCTTCAGGTTTGCTTTATCTGTTTTTCATGCCCTAAAATCTTGTACTTTTATCACTCAAATTGTAAACATTCATGAGGTTTAAGCATATCAGGTATGTAGTATTATTGGGTGCGGTTGCCATCATAGGAATAATTGCAGTGCAACTCTACCTGATGAAAAAAGAATGGAGCAACAAGGAAAAGCAGTTTGCCCAAACCGTTACCATTTGCCTGCGCAATGTAGCCACACGTATTTACAAGTTTAATCATACCGCGCCTACCACTCCAAACCCGGTGAGGCAATTGTCGTCAAACTACTTTGTGGTGGATGTAAACTCGCATATCGATGCCAATATACTGGAGCATTACTTAAAGACGGAATTTGAGCGCTACAACATACAAACCGACTTCGAATACGGCATTTACAACTGCGAAACCGATGTGATGGAATATGGCAATTATGTATTCTTTAACGGGAAGGTAAAGGAAGATGCCTTATCGGCAAGCCTGCCCAAGTACAGCGGCTACAATTATTATTTCGGGGTCAATTTCCCGCTGCTCAACAATACCATTGTAGGCGATATGAGCATCTGGTTTTTTATGGTTGGCATATTGCTGATCTCGGTCATTTTCTTTGCCTATTCCATTTTCGTGATCCTGAAGCAGAAGCGCCTTTCGGAAATGCAACGCGACTTTATCAACAATATGACGCATGAGTTCAAAACTCCGATTGCCAGTATTACCATTGCCGCCGATGTAATCTCAAACCCTGAAACCATGAGTGAGCCATCGCGTTTATTTACCTATGGCTCAGTAATAAAGCATGAAGTAAGCCGGCTCAACGACCAGGTTGACAAGGTGCTGCAGATTGCCCGAATAGAGAAAAGCGGTTTTCACCTGCATATCGAATCCCTCAATCTGAACGATATCATCAGGCAGATAACCGAAAACTACCTGGCAAATAACAGTGGTAAGCTTTCGATAATGCTCGACCTGGCACCCGATACAATTACGGTAAAAGCCGACCGGATGCATCTTTCGAATATTTTTTACAACCTGTTCGATAATGCCATGAAATACGCAGGCGAACATCCGGACATAAAGCTGGTTACCGCGCAAAAAGAAAACCGCTTGGTTGTTACCGTCAGCGACAACGGACCAGGCATTGACCGCACCCACCAGAAAAGGATTTTTCAGAAATTTTACCGCGTACCCACAGCCAATGTACACGATGTGAAAGGATTCGGACTTGGCTTATTCTATGTAAAAAGCATTTGTGACGCGCATCACTGGAAAATTACACTTGATTCAGCGCCGGGATCGGGTACTGCTTTTATACTTGAAATACCTGTAAAATAACAGAATACATGAAGAACGCCAGGATTTTATATGTTGAGGATGACCTCACGCTTTCATTCCTTACCCGCGATAACCTGGAGCGGGCAGGGTATATTGTTGTTTCGTGCGATGATGGTATTAAAGCTTACGAAAAAATAGCTGCCGGAGATTACGATCTTTACATACTGGATGTAATGCTTCCCAAGATTGATGGCTATACGCTGGCCCGCAAAATCCGCGAAAAAAATGAAGCGGTGCCCATTCTTTTCCTCTCAGCCAAATCAACTATCGATGATAAACTGTATGGTTTGCAGCTGGGTGCCGACGATTATATCACCAAACCATTCAGTATTGAAGAACTTGTGCTTAAAATAGAAGTTTTCCTGAAGCGGAGCCAGGTTGATCCATCGAGGATGCAGAAAGGAAATATTTGCCGAATTGGCAATTTTACTTTTTCGGTTTCCGAACTACGGCTCACGCATGGAAATACAGAAACTACGCTTACGCACCGCGAAGCCGAACTGCTCTCGTACCTGTACACCCATGTGGGTTCCATCCTGAAACGCGACGATATCCTGAACCATGTTTGGGGGAATGATCATTTTTTCTCAAGCCGGAGCCTCGATGTTTTTATTTCGCGCCTGCGTAAACTGCTAAAATCAGACCCCTCAGTTAAAATTGAAAATATTCACAATATCGGCTACCGGCTGGTAGTTTCCGGCTGAGAACTGAGTGTAAAGAACTCTCTTCGAACACAAACCATTCATCAGCCTCAACCTCACCCCTCAACCACTGAATGACCATTGAATGACGACTCAACCTTCTGCCATACCCTCCACAACCCCATCTTCAACCATTGAATGACCATTGTAGGTCCACTCCTCCATCAAAAAGCCACTCCCCAATCTCACGCCCTCAACCACCGAATGACCATTGAATGACGACTCATCCTTCAAAAAAACACTCACCATCCTCATCCCTCAACCACCGAATTTCCACCAAAGAACTCACTCCACCCGTCAACTCAAAACCACTTCCCCTGCCAGGTATCTCTTTTTTCTATTTCTTTTTCAATCAATACCTGAACCTCATCACTTCGCAACCCACCCCAAATCGGGCCTGCCTGGAATCGGGGAGGAGCCTCGCCGGTAAATCGCTCAATTACAATTGCAGGGTTCAGCCGCTCGGTAAAGCGGACAATGAAATTAATATAATTTTCGAGGCTAAATAAATTGAATTGTGTCGGGTCGGCGGCGAAATCTCCGGCCATCCGTGTATTTTTAATGATCTGCATCTGGTGGAATTTAATCGTGTCCAGCGGCAGTTCCGAAACAATAGCG
>DGQJ01000409.1:4131-10672 GCA_002389705.1 Bacteroidales bacterium UBA4417 | reverse complement strand
CAGATTTTTATCAACGGAAGGCCTTCGCGGCTTTCGGGAAAAGACCTCACGAATTTCCTGGAAAGCATACGCTCCGACAATATCGAATCCATTGAAATCATCACCAATCCATCGTCGAAGTATGATGCCGAAGGCACCGGCGGAATCATCAATATAAAACTGAAAAAGAATGTAAGTTCAGGTTTTAACGGCAATGCCATAGGGAGTTATTCGAAGGGTGAACTCCCCAGGGCCAGTATTGGCACTACGCTGAATTACAGTAGCAGTAAAATCAACGTATTCTCGACAATTAACTATTCCGATGATAAGTTTCTTACAAACATTAAAGAGTCATCCTATCAAAACGAGTTCCTGATTGATAAAGATTCAAAAAGCCAGTTCCACCGGAAATCGTACAACTTTTCGGGGGGATTGGATTATACCATAAATGCGAAGCAATCAGTAAGCATGGATGGAAGGGCATTTATTAACCGCAGCAACCAGGAGCTGAACAGCATAAACGGCATATACGATTCGGTGAATTCAAGTAACGGTGAAATACTGATAGCAAGGGTGTTGGATGAAATACCGAGCGAGAATTATAATTTCAACTTCAACTACCGGTATACAATCGACAGTACTTCCAATCTTTCATCCGATTTTAGCTTTGGTAAGTTTTTGAGTTCCAAAAACACCTACCAACCTAATGAATATTACAATACTGCCGGCGATACACTCCTGCGATCGGTAACCAATACTTACAATGCCGCAACGCAGATTGATATTTGGTCGGTGATGGTTGATTACGAAAAGCGTTTCAGGAAATTTACCTTATCAGCAGGCACCAAATATTCGTATATCTCAACCGGCAACCAGCTTGCATTTTATAATATTGAAGACGAGATTCCAACCTTAGATACCACGCGCAGTAATAATTTCGATTACCTCGAAAAGGTAGCAGCACTCTACTTTATAGTGAATGCTAAACTCAATGAAAAGATCACCGTAAATGCGGGCCTTCGCATGGAAAGCACTTCATCGCTGGGACGCCTCGAAAGTGTTATTCCGACCAAGGACAGCGAAGTACCCCGGAACTACACTGATTTGTTTCCCAATGTAAGCATAGCTTACGATGACAAGAAAAAAAGCGTGATCAGTGCAAGCATCGGGCGACGGATAACCCGGCCCAATTACCAGGATCTCAATCCGTTCGAATCAAGGACCAGCGAGTTGTCGGCATGGAAAGGCAATCCCTTCCTGAATCCGAATTACATTACAAATTACCAGCTCACCTATTCATTTAACCGCAAACTGGTGATTTCGAACACTTTTAGCGTTACCAAGGACTTTTTTGCCAACGTTTTCGAAATCACGGATGGTGCCGGCAACATACTTTCACCACGTAACCTGCAGAGAGCCATCAATAACGGCCTGTCGGTCAGCTATCCGCTCAGGGTTGTGAAATGGTGGGAGTTTACGACTTTTCTAGTGTACAACTATTCTTCATTTAACGGCACTACCGGCAACACGGTAATTGACCTGAAAGCCAACATTTACAATTTCCGGATACAGAACAGCCTGAATTTGCCGGGGAAAATCACCATGGAACTCACCTATTTTTACACCAGCCCTTGGATATGGGGAGGAACCGTGAATGTTAAAGGAGGGTATGCAGTTAATTTTGGGATCAAGAAAGATTTCCTTGATAAAAAACTGTTGCTCCAGGCCACCGGCAGCGATATATTCAGGACACGCAGCGACTTTCATTATACAAGCAATTACGGCGGCAAACAGGTGGATGGAGTTATTACCTTCGACAACCAGCGCTTCGGGATAAATGCAACTTATAATTTCGGCAACCAGAAAAACAAAACCGCCAAAAAGAGAAAATCTGCCATCGATGATGATCTGAACCGGATTTCGAATTAAACAAGAATGCAAAATATATTAAAAATCCTGATCCTTTGAATAGTTGATAAACGTGGTTGCGCATTAAGACGTCGCATTCTGAAAAAAAACTAAACCAGCCAGAAATAGATTTTGCACAGGCCCACCAAATAGCCGGCCAACAGTATGCAGGCCAATACCAGTAATGCCATAAAGAATAATTTAGAAAATCTATAAATAACGTAAAGCATTCGTTATCACATTTATTTATTATACTTTTGTAATGCAGTAAAAACTTCACGTTACTGGTTCGTGACACAGGACCCATGGAAAACACAGTCTACATTCCTACCCTGGTAAAAACATACAGACGCTTGTTCGAGTGCCTGATGTTCTACAATTAAGCGTTGCCTCCCTTTTATGATACATGATATGCTCCATGATTTCAATCACGGGCATAAAGCCTGCCTGCAAACGCATTTCCCAAAAACAAGACTATAAAGCAATTACCATGTTCGAAAAAATAATACCACATAGTGCAGTACCCGAGCGACCGGCAACAGCCGAAGGCAATTTTTATGAGCCTAAACCAAATAAAATTGGCCCGGGCATGAACGAACGCATACAGAAACTGCGCAAATTAAGCGTTGAAACCCAGCCCTCACTTTCCATTGAAAGAGCCCTGCACGAAACCGCTTTTTACAAGGAAAACTATGGCAAATATTCGGTGCCTGTACTTCGCGCATTGAATTTCCTGGATCATTGCAAAAAGAAAAACATATATATTGGCGAAGGTGAACTGATTGTTGGCGAACGCGGCCCAAAGCCCAAGTGTGTGCCAACTTTCCCCGAGTTAACCTGCCACAGTGTGGAGGATTTCCATGTGTTGAACACCCGCGAAATGCAACGCTATACCATCAGCCAGCAGGACATTGATACCTACGAAAAAGAAGTAATTCCTTACTGGCAGGGCAAAACCCAGCGCGAGCGTATTTTTAACCATGTGCCCGACGAATGGCGTGCCGCATACGAAGCCGGGCTTTTCACCGAGTTTATGGAACAGCGCGCTCCGGGACATACCGCACTGGATGGCAAAATTTATAAAAAAGGCATGCTCGATTTCAAAAAGGAAATTGCAGCCAACCTGGCTTCGCTCGATTACCTGAACGATGCCGAAGCTACTGATAAAGCCGAACAGTGGAAAGCCATGGATATTTCGTGCGATGCAGTCATTGTTTTTGCCGAACGCCATGCCGAACTGGCTACTGAACTTGCTGCTGTTGAGAAAGATCCACAGCGCGCTGCTGAATTGTTAAAAATAGCTGAAGTATGCCGCCGTGTGCCTGCCCATGCACCGAGTAACCTTTGGGAAGCAATACAAATGTATTGGTTCGTGCACCTGGGCACCATCACCGAGCTGAATGGATGGGATGCCATGAACCCCGGTCATTTCGACCAGCACCTCGCTCCCTTTTATTACAGGGAAATCGCAGAAGGCACCCTTACCCGCGACCAGGCCAAAGAACTGATTTCGTGTTTCTGGATAAAAGTAAACAATCATCCTGCACCTCCCAAAGTAGGAATCACCGCCCGAGAAAGCGGTACTTACAACGATTTTACAAATATTAACATCGGCGGTGTTACCGGCGAAGGCACCGATGGCACCAGCGAGGTATCGTACATTATGCTCGAAGTGGTAGAGGAACTGCATATTTTGCAACCAGGTAATTCTGTACATATCAGCGCAAAAACTCCGGATAAGTTCCTGCATGCTGCGGCGCATGTAATCCGCCAGGGTCACGGTTACCCATCAGTGTTTAATCCCGACATATACATTCTCGAGATGCTGCGCCAGGGAAAATCGCTGCAGGACGCCCGCGAAGGAGGTTGCAGCGGCTGTATTGAAGTCGGCGCCTTTGGCAAGGAGGCATACCTGCTCACAGGCTACCTGAATGTTCCTAAAATACTTGAAGTTACCCTGAACAACGGCTTAAACCCGGTGACAGGCAAAAAGGTTGGGATACAAACCGGTGATCCGCGCGATTTTAAATCGTACGAAGAACTTTACGAAGCATTTTTGAAGCAGCTGCAATTTGTGGTTGATCAGAAAATGCGGGTAAGCAATTACATCGACCGCATGTTTGCAAAATATGCCCCTGCCCCGTTCCTGTCGGTGGTTATTGAAGACTGCATCAGCAAAGGAAAAGACTATTATGATGGCGGACCGCGATACAACACCAGCTATATACAATGCTGCGGATTGGGAACGGTTACCGATAGCCTGGCGGCATTGAAGAAACATGTATTCGAGAATAAATCGTTCAGCATGGACAGGGTTCTGAAAGCAGTGCTGAACAATTTTGAAGGAGAAGAACTGCTACGGCAGACCATCATCAACCGTACTCCATTTTTTGGAAATGATGATGACTACGCTGATTCAATTGCAGTAAAAGTATATAACGACCTGTTTGATACTATCGACGGCAAACCCAACATTAAGCCCGGAGGCAAGTATCATCTGAATATGCTTTCAACCACCTGCCATGTGTATTTCGGTAAAGTGATGGGTGCAACGCCCAATGGACGGCTTGCAGGAAAATCCATTTCCGACGGCACCTCACCTTCACATGGCGCCGACACACACGGGCCATCGGCAGTGGTAAAATCGCTCACAAAACTTGATCATGTAAAATCCGGCGGCACCTTGCTGAACCAGCGTTTCCTGCCTAGCATGATGCGAAAGGAAGAGGACATCAAAAAGCTCGGTCAGCTGATCCGGAGTTATTTTACCATGGGTGGTCATCATGTACAGTTTAATATTGTTGATACTGCTACCTTGTACGCGGCACAGGCCTGCCCCGAGGATTATAAGGACCTGCTGGTTCGTATGGCCGGTTACAGCGATTATTTCAACGATATGAATGCCGACCTGCAACAGGAAGTGATTGAACGTACCGAGAATGATTCGTTTTAGTATTAACAACCCTGACAGGGTTAAAAACCCTGTCAGGGTTAAACCAACAAGAATAATTCATTCCTGGTTTTAAACTAGCCCTGACAGGGTTGAAAATCAAACGAAGAACAATTATTGAACCTTGTTAAACCTAACCCTGACAGGGTTTCGAACCCTGTCAGGGTTATAGGGTTATAAAACAATATCCTCTTATACCTTACAACTTACAACTCTCAATGTCCCAAAGCCTTATTTTCGATATAAAACATTATGCCATTAATGATGGTCCCGGAATACGTACCGTAGTATTTTTTAAAGGCTGCAACCTGCATTGTGCCTGGTGTCATAATCCTGAGAGTATTTCGCCCAAAGTCGAGAAGATGTATTCACCTGCCAAATGTATCGGCTGTGGAACTTGTGTGGAAACGTGTCCTGAAAATGCCTTAACGCTGACAGCCGAAGGCATTGTTACAGATACCGGACTGTGCACCGTCTGCGGAAAATGCGCTGACGTTTGTCCAACGCTGGCTATTGAAATGTCGGGCAAAACCATGTCAGTTTCCGCTGTGATGGACATCATTGAAAAAGACAGGATATTTTTCGACCAATCGGGAGGCGGTGTAACTTTTTCGGGAGGCGAACCGCTGACACACAGCAAGATGCTGCTTGAATTGCTTATTGAATGTGGCAAAAGGCATATCCACAGGGCGGTGGATACCGCAGGAAATGTAAGTACAGAAACACTCTTGGAGGTAGCCAAACATACCGATCTGTTTCTTTACGATTTAAAAATGATGAATTCGGGGTTGCACAGGGAGTGGATACAAGCCGGTAACGAACGAATACTCGAAAACCTGAAAGTGCTGGCCGCAACCGGGGCCCATATCATGATCAGGATTCCATTGGTTGGTGGGGTGAATGATACCGATGAAAATATAGAGCAAACGGCCCGTTTTATTTCGGACCTGGCAGGCGAAAAAAAAGAAGTTCACCTGCTCCCCTATCATAACATTGCCCGCAATAAGTACAACAAACTGGGCAAACCCGATGANNCATATTGTTTCGCAAACAGTTACTATTACTCTCATCAGCAGGATATTGAAAACCAAAACCAGGAATGAAATTCACTAAGCTATTACTCATTTTGTCGGCCATGTTCCAGCTGAGCCTGGTGACAAAAAGCCAAAACCAGGTATTTACCACCCAGGACTCGTTAAGAGGAAGCATAACCGCAGAACGCGCCTGGTGGGATTTAACATTCTATCATCTCGACGTTAAAGTGAGCCTTCCGGACAGCAGTTTCGAAGGAACCAATACCATCAGGTACAAGGTATTGGCGCCATTGCAGCTTATGCAGATTGATTTACAAAAACCTATGCAAATTACCCGGGTAAGCCAGGATGGCAAAAACCTTGACTTCAAACGCGTTGGCAACGCCTGGTATATTTCGCTGCTGAAAAAACAAAATACCGGCGAAAGCAACGAAATCATTGTCGGGTTTAGCGGCAAACCGCAGGTAAGCAAAAGACCACCTTGGAGCGGAGGTGTATCGTGGAAGAAAGATGATAATCAGAATCCTTTTATTGTAACAACCTGCCAGGGCGATGGAGCCAGCCTGTGGTGGCCATGTAAAGATCACCAATATGATGAGCCCGACAGCATGCTTATCTCGGTTACAGTTCCTGAAAAGCTGACAGATGTTTCAAATGGCAGGTTACGCAG
>DGQJ01000409.1:0-4064 GCA_002389705.1 Bacteroidales bacterium UBA4417 | reverse complement strand
AGGCCCTTGAATACTGGTTTGGCCCGTATCCTTTTTACGAAGACAGCTACAAGCTGGTGGAAGTTCCTTATCCGGGTATGGAACATCAGAGCTCGGTAACGTATGGCAACGACTACAAAAACGGGTACAAACAAACCGACGAAAGCAACACCGGCTGGGGCTATAAATTTGATTTTATTATCGTGCACGAATCGGCCCACGAATGGTTCGGCAACAGCATAACCACCAAAGATATTGCTGACATGTGGGTTCACGAAGCATTTGGCGCTTATTCCGAAAGTCTTTTCCTGAATTATCATTTTGGCAGGCAAGCCTGCAGCGATTATGTAATTGGCACACGGACGAAAATCAGGAACGACCGCCCGATAATCGGCCCATATAATGTAAATACCGAAGGCTCGCACGACATGTATTATAAAGGAGCCAACATGCTACATACCCTGCGCCAGGTGATGAATGATGATGAAAAATTCAGGCAGATGATACGCGGACTGAGCAAAACCTTCTATCAGCAGACGGTTACCACCGAACAAATTGAAAAATACATGAGCCAGGCTGCAGGCCGCGATTTAAACCCGTTTTTCGACCAGTATCTGCGCGATACACGAATACCCGTACTTGAATATTCCGTTACGGGGAAAACGTTGAAATACCGCTGGAGCAACTGTGTGGACGGATTTGATATGCCTATAAAAATTTCGGTTAACAAAACCACCAAATGGCTGAGCCCTTCCACTGTATGGAAAGAGATGATCGTAAAAAAAGCATCAGAAATTAAACCCGATGTGAATTTTTATGTGATGACAAAAAAACTGTAAATGCAGCAACTTATTCCGTAGCAGTAATCAGATACAGCCCCGAAGCATGCGCATTGAGTTTTTGTGTAAAATGATCTTTGAAAATCCCCATTTTTGCACCGCTCCACAAATTGGTTATCCGCACATTCCCTTTCAGATTCAGGTCTGCCAGGTTAACAGTGACGTCAACAGGCGATGTTTCCGAAATATTAAATAAAGCAAGGTAGATTTCCTTTGTTCTTTCATTCACCGAAGTAATAGCCACTTTTCCATCCTCCTGAGGCAAAAAGCGGACTCCTGAGCTTTCGCGATGCATTTTTAAAACCGCCTTGTTGGTCAGCAACGAAAGTGTAAAATCATCATTTTTAGGTAAATCGCCCCCAAAAAACAAGGGCGAACGAAACACTGTAAACAAGGTCATCAATGTGTATTGTTCATCCTTGGTCAAACGGGTCATGCGTTCCTGGCCTACTTCTCCGCGTATCGAAAGCCGCCCCAATGGGATCATATCACAATCGGGCCATGTACCCGGACTAATGAAAGGATACCAGCTCCGGCTCACTTCAATGAGGTTACGGATGTGCGGCCAGGTATCCCAAACATCATTCACCATCCGCCACATATTTGCATGGCTGCTCACATGTTCTGCATCCGCAACCGGCGTTGCACCCGGCGATGTACTCAGTACTATCGGGCGTCCACAGTTGTCAATTGCCTTGCGTATCATCTCAATCTCATCTTTGTGGTAGATAGGTGCCGAAAGGTCGTCGACCTTCACAAAATCGACACCCCAGGATGCATATAACTCAAAAATGGAGTTGTAGTATTGCTGGGCTCCCGGTTTGGAGGCTATAACGGTATAATTATCGAGCAGCCACTCACACCGGCCTTCAGGTGAATAAACCTGGTCGGCAGTAATTCCATTTGTTCCTTTGATCGGAAGTTTACGGTCGACAGCAATTTTAGGTATGCCACGCATGATATGAATACCGAACTTTAATCCTTTCTGGTGAACATAATCGGCTAATGCTTTAAATCCCTTCCCATTCCGGGCCGAAGGAAAGCGGTTTACAGCCGGCTGGTATCTTCCATATTCGTCAATCACATACCGGGGGTCAGTCTGATTATAACCTCCGGCCTTATCATTTTCAACAAACCATCGAATGTCGACCACAATATATTCCCATCCGTATTTCTTCAGGTANNGCCCAGGTTCTGAAATCCCCGTTCCTGGAAACAGCCTTTTGCGCAAGAGTGCTAAATACTGACATTCCTGAGAGCAACAGTATCAGCAGCAGCGATTTTACTAATTTCAAATCATTAACCATTTTAAAACATTTGTATTTCCAATCCGGCCTTCAAACGCCAGCCTGGCAATTGGTTTAGTGATAATTCCAGTTTGTACTTTTTTTTTGTGAACGTCTATTTCCACACTGCCACCGAAGCCGGTTTCAGAATTTTTTCGCCCACAAGCAAACGTGCACCAGCCGGAATTGTGAGGGTGTAATCAGCGGATGAATAATTTACTGCAACCGTAAAACCCTGGCGCCAGAACATATAAATTCCTTTCGGGTAATTTTCAATGCCAATTCCGGCAGTGTTATAAACCGCCTTCAGAACATCTTTTTCGAACAGACCGTCTTCCGAATCTACGCCTACATAAGTTACCGTGCCTTTTCCCAGCTTCCGGCTGGTAACTGCCGATTTGCCGGCATAAAACTGGTTTGCATACACCGCCGGTGAACTTGTACCTGCAGCAGGAGTCAGAACATCGCCCCAGTTGTTCCATGGGTACATTTTACCGTTCATTTTCACTGCACCTTTCGTTTCGGGCATCATCAAATCAAACAAATGAATCTTTGCACCTATGAGTTTCAGAATCGGGAAAGCCCAGGGGCCCTGCCAGAGCTGCCCATCGCGATTTTTTTGAGCCGTACGGCAGGTTAACACCAGGTTTCCGCCCTGCTGAACATAGTCCGCAAGCCGGTCAATTAACGTGCTGTCGACCAGCTGATATGCCGGTGCGATAAGCATTTTATAAGCAGAAAAATTGTCTTTTTCACCAATCATATCAACGGGTGCCCCACACGACAAGGCTGCATCGAGGTATTTCGACATATGGTTGAATGTATTCCACTGGCTTGTTTGTTTCTGAAAATCCAGGTCCCACCAGTTTTCGTGGTTCCAGAGAATGGCAGTTTTGCGATTTTGCAAGGCTGCGGGCAGACCAGGGTCATTAACATACAATTTGCGAAGTTTTACTACTTCCTGCATAAATTGCCGGTATTCGAGCCCGCCCTGCGAAGGCGTAACACCATCAGTGCCAACAATGCCGGCATGATATTGCTCCGATCCATAAAGCGGCTGCCGATACCGGTAGGTGCAGGCAAAATCGCTTCCTGCAGCCCAGGCATGATAAAGCCACATGCGAACGGCACCGGGCTGAGGCTGGGGATTTATTTCGCCCCAGTTTACCTGCCCCGGTTGCAATTCCATTACACCGGTAACGCCATTCACCGGCCTATAGAAAGCATTGGCATAATTCATATATTTCGGATCGCCAAGCCTGAAACTTAAAGGATCGTTGCTGTTGTTCACCCGGATCGGGTACATGGTGTACGAAGGGAAATCGAGGCTTGTGCTTCGCCTTGCATCGGCACCTTTCTGGCTCCCGGTGTAATTAGTGGTAATCCATTGTTTGCCATCCGAATGCTTACGAATAATATCGGCCTGCAAATTCAGGAATTCGGCCTGCATATCCGCCGAAAACCGCTTAAAGTCGAGGTAAGCATGCGGACTTGACCCGCCATGTGAAGGATTGAAACAGCGCACCTGTCCGAAGTCGTTGTAATTCATCCCCCAGAAGGCGGCGCCCCAATGCAGGTTAAGGTTTTCAATGGTTTGATACTTGTTTTTAAGCCAGGCGCGGAATTTTTGGTCTGCAGCCGGACTGAAATCTTCAGGCGCATAGGGTTCATTGTCAACCTGCCAGCCCATGATCCGGCTATCGTGGCCGTAATGCTCCGCAAGGGCATTCACATAAGCAGCGGTATACCTTCGGAATACTTCGTTGCATACCGAAACATTTTGCCGCGCACCATGCATTTGGGGAACAAAGTTTTCGTCCCACAAAAAAATCTCCGGGTGCAAAGTTGCCAACCATGCCGGCGGAGTGGGCGTTGGCGTACACATGATCACTTTCAGGCCATGTTTGGCAGCCAGGTCAACTGCTTTGTCGAGCCAGGCAAAAGTAAATTTGCCTTCCTG
>DGQJ01000251.1 GCA_002389705.1 Bacteroidales bacterium UBA4417 | reverse complement strand
AAAGTAGAGGCAGTACTTGATAAAATGAAAATTATGCACCGCCGCAACCACTATCCGCAGCAACTTTCGGGCGGACAACAGCAACGCGTAGCCGTAGCCCGGGCCGTGGTAAACAATCCTAAACTGATCCTTGCCGATGAGCCTACCGGTAATCTCGACTCATCCAACGGTAACGAAGTTATGGAACTGCTGACCGACCTGAACGAACAGGGCACCACCATTATCATGGTAACGCACAGCGAACACGATGCAAAGTTCAGTCATCGTATTATTCGAATGTTGGACGGACAAACCGTTACTGAAAACATTTTGATATAATTCAGTTTATAGCGTACACATGGCTTCTCATCGATAAACAATTGCATTGCGATGCATTTAACACTTCAATATGTATTTCCCATAGTTTGAAATAAATAAATTCTATGATAAGAATTTTTCTCAAAACAGCTCAACGGAGTTTATGGAAGAATAAATTCTACTCCGTAATTAATATCAGCGGTTTGGCAGTTGGCCTTGCAGCCGGGATTATGTTGTTGTTGTGGGTGCAAAATGAATTGAGTTTTGATAAGTTCAATAAAGACTACAAGCACATCTACAACATAACTGCTCACTTCAGCTTCAATGGCGAGGAAAAAACATGGAGTGGCGTGCCCGGTCCCCTGGCCGTATATGCGAAATCATTTACACAGGTAAAATCGGTCGTAAGGATTTATACTTTTTTTGACCAGATTCTGTCGGACCAGAATAAAAACAAAATATTTGATGGGAATAATATTGCCGCTGTTGATTCCGGTTTCTTTTCGATGTTCACCTATGATATGCTTGAAGGGAATAAAGCCCGGTTGTTAACCAATATAAATTCAATAATACTAACTCAAACTACAGCTCAGAAATTTTTTGGTGCGGAATCAGCATTAGGAAAAGTTATCCGATTCAATAAAGAAAACTTCACAGTAACAGGAGTAATGAAGGATTTTCCTCAAAACTCCGGCTTGAAGTATGATGCTGTTATTCCAATGGCATATTTAGGTCAGCTATTCATTAAAGAAGGAGGAAATGGAAAATGGAAAACCATTGATGAGGACCAGGGTGATTATTTTTACAGAACCTATGTTCAATTGGTTAATAGTGCTGATCCGGTAATAGTTGGCCAATTGTTTACCAATGCGTTTAAAAAGGCTCGGAATGGTGAGAGTGATGCTGTTTTTAAATTACAAAATCTTGCTGATATGCACCTTGTAACGGCTGATGGAAATGATTCTGCGCTCAGAATGGTACATGTATTTATACTCGTTATTATTCTATTATTGGCCATTGCAAGTATTAACTATGTGAATCTCTCAACAGCCCGGTCGTTAGTAAGGACTAAAGAAGTGAGTATCCGCAAAATGGTTGGAGCAAACCGTAAACAATTATTCTTCCAGTTTATTACCGAAACTACTCTCCTTTTTTGTTTTGCTACTTTTTTTGCAATCCTGTTAATAATACTACTCATACCACTTTATAATAACATTTCGGGTAAGACCTTATCCCTTGATTTATCGGATCTTAACGTCTGGAAAGCAGCTGGTATAGCAATATTAGGAGCGTTGATTGCATCAAGCATTTATCCCGCAATCTTACTTACCTCTTTTAAACCTCTTGAAACGCTGAAAGGGAAAATGGTATCCGGTTTGGGAATGGTTTCTCTAAGAAAAGGATTAGTGGTTTTTCAATTTGCAATATCTGTTGTATTGTTGGTTTGTACCATCGTAATGAGCAACCAAATGCAATTTCTGAAGAATAAATATCTGGGATATGATAAAAGTTATGTTTTCTCTGTCCCGCTTCCCCAGGAAGTTGTAAATCACATTGATGCAGTAAAAGATGAACTAAAAAATGAACCGGCAATATTAAATGCGTCTTTATGTGATGCTTATAATTTCACTAATGTTAATAGTTCCACCGGCGATTTGGAATGGGCGACCAAACCACCGAAATCAAATATGATCATCACTCAGGTTTCAACAGACAAGGATTTAATTCCTACTATGAAAATAAAATTTGTTGAAGGTGGAAATTTTACCGGCACACCTGCTGACAGTACTAGTTACATACTTAATCAAACTGCCGTTCAAAAAATGGGGTTGAAAGCACCATATGTAGGTCAGCAAATTATTTTTCATGGCAACAAAGGACCTATAATTGGTGTAGTTAAGGATTTTAATTTCCAATCATTAAAGGAAGAGGTAAGCCCTTTGATTTTCTTCACATTCTGGAACAACAGGAATGTACTTTATGTCAGAACCACCGGAAACAATGCACAACAGGGTATTGCATCAGTTAAGAAGCAGTATAAAAAATATGCAGGTGATGTTCCTTTCAGCTATCATTTTCTTGACAAGAGTTTTGAAGAATTGTACAAATCGGACGAACGTACAGGGAAACTGTTTAATGTTTTTGCAGGCATAGCTATTTTTATTTCCTGTCTGGGATTATTTGGATTGGCAACGTTTACAGCGCAGGTGAAAATAAAAGAGATTGGCATCCGGAAAGTATTAGGCGCTAGTGTTGCCGGCATTATTCAACTTATAAGCAAAGATTTTCTGAAACTTGTTATTGTCGCGATTATTATCTCCATTCCGGTTTCGTGGTGGATCATGAATAAGTGGTTACAAGGTTTTGCTTACCGTGTTGATATTTCGTGGTGGGTATTTACACTTTCGGCGGCAATAGCAATCCTCACAGCCTTATTAACAGTTAGTTTCCAGTCATTCAAAGCAGCAAGGGCTAATCCTGTAAAGAGTTTACGAACAGAATAAAATATTAGGTCATGATCAAAAATTATTTTAAAACAACTTTACGTAACCTTTGGAAAAACAAGGGGTACAGCATGCTGAACATTGGCGGACTTGCCGTTGGCATAGCCTGCGCCGCTTTAATACTGTTATGGGTTGAAGATGAACTCACGTTTAACCATTACTTCAGCAACCGCGACAACCTTTACAAAATAAAGGACCGCCAGACATACGACGGGCAGACCTTTACTTTTGACGCTACACCGGGTCCGCTGGCCAAAGGAATTAAATCAGAAATTCCGGGGATTAAAAATACAGCACGCTCAACCTGGGACGATTATGTTCTGTTCAGCCTCGGTGATAAAACCATTTACGAGCGTGGAAATTATGTGGATGCTCCATTTCTGACCATGTTCCAGTTGCAGTTTGTTGAGGGTAATGCAAAGAATGCCTTTACACAATTGCATTCGCTGGTAATCTCCGAAAAAATGGCCCAAAAATTTTTCGGGAGTACCCAAGTGGTTGGCAAAACATTGAAAGTTGACAACAGACAGGACTATACCGTAACAGGTGTTTTTAAAGATCTTCCCGAAAATGTTTCGTTTAGTTTTCAATGGCTGGCACCTTTCAAAATTTTTGAAGATCAGAACACCTGGCTCACGCAATGGGGCAGTAACGGAATAATTACTTATGCCGAAACCCAGCCCAACAGCAATATACAGGCTATCAATACCAAATTATGCAGTTACATTCAAAGCAAGAATAAAGACTTAATTGCCAGAATGTCGATCTACCCGATGAACCGATGGAGAATGTACGACAGCTTTGAAAACGGGAAAGAAGTATCAGGCCGTATAAAATATGTCAATCTCTTTAGTTTGATTGCCTGGATTATACTCATCATTGCCTGCATCAATTTTATGAACCTGTCAACCGCACGCAGCGAGCAGCGTGCCCGCGAAGTGGGTGTGCGCAAGGTATTAGGCGCCGGCAAAAGCAAACTGGTAGGGCAGTTTTTAGGCGAATCACTTTTTCTTTCGCTCATCTCGGCTGTACTTGCTATATTGCTGATATATGTTTCGCTTTCAGCATTCAACGGAATTGTCGAAAAGCAATTATCAGTAGATATTTTCAGGCCCTTACACCTGGGAGCACTACTGCTGATAGCCCTGTTTTGCGGACTGGTAGCCGGAAGTTACCCCGCATTTTATCTTTCGTCATTTAACCCGGTAAATATCCTGAAAGGAATTAAGCTCAAAAAAGCCGGCAGTGCAGGTTACATACGCAAAGGCCTGGTAGTACTGCAGTTTTCAATCTCTGTAATCCTCATTATCAGCACCGTAATTATTTACCAGCAAATACTTCATGTAAAAAGCCGCGACCTGGGCTATAATAAGCAGGAACTTATTTACACCACCCTTCAGGGCGATATGAGGAAACATTATAACGCGATAAAAACCGACCTGCAGACCACGGGACTGGTGCAAAATGCAAGCCTCAGCAACAGCCGCATTATACAACTGGGAAGCAATACCGCCGATTTTCAATGGGAAGGAAAAGATCCGAATAAACAGGTGTTAATTACCATTGAAGGCGTAAGTCCCGAATATATTTCAACCCTGGGTATGAAACTGAAAGCCGGCCGCGATTTTTATCCCGATATCAGATCGGATAGCAATAATATTATCATTAATGAAACCCTGGCTAAAATCATTAATAAAAAGGATATCATCGGCACTGTACTCGACTGGGGTGGAAGAAAAATAACTGTTGTAGGCGTTGTAAACGATTTCATTTACAACGATATGTATTCAACACCGGCGCCATTAATTATGGGTGCCGATACTTCCAATACCAACTGGATGACCATCAGGTTCAATAAGGGTACTGATTTGGCAGCGGCAATTCCTGCTGTCGAAAAAGTAATAAAATCGTATAATCCGGGCTATCCTTTCGAATACAAATTTGTGGATGCTGAATTTGATAAAATTTTCAAAACCGAAACCCTGATCGGGAAACTGGCAGGAATCTTTTCGGCACTGGCAATTTTTATTTCCTGCCTCGGTTTGTTCGGCCTGGCAGCATACACTGCCGAACGGAGAACTAAAGAAATCGGCGTACGAAAAGTATTGGGTGCAAGCACACAGACACTGGCCACATTGCTTTCGCGCGACTTTCTGCAATTGGTTGGCATTTCGTGCCTTATCGCCTTTCCCCTTGCCTGGTGGGCTATGAATAAATGGCTGCAGGGATTTGCCTACAGGGTTGAAATTCACTGGACTGTATTTGTTTTTTCGGGTTTACTGGCTATGTTGATAGCTGTAACTACTGTGAGTTTCCAGGCAATAAAAGCTGCCATTGCAAACCCGGTTAAGTCATTGCGAACGGAGTAAAGTAAAAGAGTTTACGAACCGAATAAAGAAATTGTCATGCTTAAAAACTATCTGAAGACGCTGTGGCGCAACATGCTGAAAAACAAGCTGCATTCGGCTATCAATATTATTGGATTGTCGGTAGCTTTTATATGCAGTATTTTGCTGATTACCATGGTGTACCGCGAATTCTCTTACGACAGTTTTCATAAAAATAACGAAAAGCTTTTTGAAGTATACACATTCGCCAATTCATCCCAGGGGTTGGAGACGGGTATTTCTATGAGCTACCCTGTTGCAAATACACTTAAATCAGAAGGAATAGGTATAGAAAAGGCAACCCGGATAAAAAACCGTGGCCACGAAGTACGATATAAAGACAAAGAGCTGGAGCAATCGACCTGGCTGATTGACGATGATTTTTTCAGCATGTTTTCATTTAAGGTGATCAAAGGAGCAGCACAACATCCTTTGGCTGATGTTGGGAATGTTGTACTGAGTGAAAAAACCGCAGGAAATCTTTTCGGTAAAGAAGACCCTATTGGTAAACCAATCGAGGTTAAGGTTGGCGGGAAATGGAACACACTGTTAGTGTCGGCTATACTGGAGGATGCCCCAGAAAATTCTTCTCTAAAATATTCGGTACTGGCCCGAACTGAACTGGATCCTGAATATGCAGAAGCCAAGGACGACTGGAACAGGCAGCATCACAATGTTTTTGTACAGCTTCAACCAAATATTTCGCAGGCTGATGTCGAAAAACAATTGCGTTCCTTCACCAGGAAACACAATATTTCGGATATCGAATACCTGAAGAAGAAAGGATATAAGCCGGATGCCAACGGAGATATTTCAGGGTTGAAGCTTTTACCATTGAAAGATCTTCACTTTAATGCAAAGCTCAATAACGGGAATTCAGTAAGCAAATCATTTCTCCTGATTTTATTGCTTATTGCAGGAGTTATTATCCTGATCGCCTGTTTCAATTTTGTGAATCTTAACCTGGGTCTCTCATTTACACGGACTAAGGAAATCGGCATCCGCAAATGCCTTGGAGCTGGTAAACTACAGGTTTGGCTGCAGGTATGGGGCGAAAGCCTGTTTACGGTTTGCATCTCGATGTGCCTTGGAGTAATTACAACAGTTCTCCTGATGAAGGGCCTGAACAAATACATGGAAGCAAAATTTGATGCAGCTTTAATGTACCAGCCTGCCATATTGCTGGCGCTATTGCTGATACTCCTGTTTGTTTCATTTATAGCGTCAGGATATCCTTCATTGATCATGGGAAAACTGAAAACGGTTGAGGTACTCAAAGGAAAAATTTCAGTAAAAAAGCCTGGAATTTTCCGGAATGCGCTTATTGTTATTCAGTTTGTAATTGCCATTGTGCTAATGTGTACAACAATTATTATATATCAGCAATTCAAGCATTTACGCAATGCACCTTTGGGATACAACACTTCGGCTCTTATCAGTGTGCCTATAAAACACGACGAAAGAGGGAAAGAAGTAGTGAGTAAAATGCGTACACTGCTAGCCTCACAGTCGTCGGTTGTCAGCGTTTCGGGATCCACGGTTAATTTTGGCGTTGGACAAGATGGCAGTACCAGCAGGTCGAGTTTTGGTTTCGATTACAAAGGCAAATCCGTATTCACTGATTTTCTGCAAGCCGATTACGACATTCTGAAAACACTTGGTATCCCGGTAAAATCAGGTAGAGATTTTTCGNNAAGCAATTGGGTGAGAAAGATGTTGTCGGAATTTCATTTTATGCTGACAGCAGCCAGCCTCGTTGGAACATTGTTGGCGTAATTCCCGATTTCCACCTGTATTCGATGCATGAGGAAACTGCACCTCTCTCCATTTCAATGACTAACAGTAAATCAATCGGTTACTTATTGATTCGCGTTAATTCGCAGAATCCGGTTGCCACCATGGAACTTGTAAAGAAAACCTATGCGATCGTTGAGCCCGGAGTCGAATTCAAAGGCTCTTTCGTGGATGAAAATATTGAGCGTTGGTACAAAAGCGAAGGACAACTGGCACAGATGTTCTCAGTTGCGGCTTTGGTAGCAATCATCCTTTCGTGTATGGGCTTGTTCGGAATGGCTTCAATCATTATCCGTCAGCGGGTTAAAGAAATAGGGGTGCGCAAAGTGCTGGGTGCTTCTGTAAGTGGCATAGCTGTTTTGGTTACCAGGGAGTTTATATGGCCTATAGCTATTGCTCTTCTAATAGCGACTCCTATTGCATGGTGGGCAATGGGAACATGGCTGCAGGACTTTGTGTACCGGATTAATATTAAATGGTGGGTATTTATACTTGCCGGCGGACTATCCGTATTAATTGCAATCCTCACGGTAAGTTTTCAGTCAGTGAAAGCTGCAATAGCAAATCCCGTTAAGTCATTGCGAACAGAGTAAAGTAATAAGAGTTTACGAACCGAATAGAAGAAATAGTCATGCTGAAAAACTATCTGAAAATTGCCTTACGCAACTTGGGGAAAAACACAACGTTTTCGTTTATAAATGTTTTTGGTTTAGCCCTGGGACTGGCATGCTGCCTGTTGATAGCATCCTTCGTTTACAACGAATTGAGTTATGATAAATATCCAGAAAAAGCGGATCAGATATACAGGGTTCAGATAAATGTAACAGGTAATGGAACTGTTGAAACCTACACCAATGTGGATGTAGCTGTTGGTGCAGGGATGAAGAACGCATATCCTGAAATACAAGCCTTTACACGATTAATGAACTTGAGAGAATCCTTTGTAAAATACAACAACAAAGAGTTTAAAGAAGAGAACATGGCTGTTGTCGATTCCAATTTCCTTCAGGTTTTTTCAATTCCATTTGTTGCAGGCGATGCTAAAACCGCACTGAACGAACCAAACAGCATAGTAATAAACAAAGCTTTTGCAGCAAAATATTTTGGAAGCGAAAACCCGATCGGGAAACAACTCACAATGGGCAATTCCATGTTCAAAGTAACCGGTTTGATTGACAAAATACCTGATAATTCGCATTTCCATAAGGATGCTTTTATTAGTATGTCGACAATGCACCTTACCAATCAAACCTGGAGCAATGTCAGTTTCTACACCTACCTCGTACTGAATAAAAATGCAGATCCTAAAGCACTGGAAGCAAAATTCCCTGAACTGGTGAAAAAACACGTGGTGCCCGAAGTTGCTCACGATATGGGAATAAGCATGGCCGAAGCCCAGAAAAGCGTGANNGATATTCAATATGTGTATATTTTCAGCGCGCTGGCCATTTTTATCCTGCTGCTGGCATGTGTAAATTTTACAAACCTGTCAACGGCAGCTTCCGCGAAACGCGCCCGGGAAGTCGGTATTCGTAAAGTGATAGGGTCCGGCAAGAAGCAACTCATGATACAATTCCTGGTTGAGTCGGTGCTGCTCACCTATATTGCAATCATTTTTACCTATGCGCTGGTGTATGCATTGATTCCTCATTTTAACCAGCTGGCCGGAACGCATCTTAGTTTAGGGTTTTTCTTCAAAATTCCATTCATTTTGTCGGTGCTGGCTTTGGGTTTGGTTGTCGGAATTTTATCCGGAATTTATCCTGCCTTTTTCCTTTCCTCCTTCAATATTATTACTGTTCTGAAAGGTTCTTCATCCACTTCTACCAATCACAAAAGCCCGCTGCGGAGTGGTTTGGTAATCTTTCAGTTCGCTGTTTCCACCATCCTGATTATCTCTACACTGGTGGTATACCAGCAACTGCACTTTATGCAGAATAAAAAACTCGGGTACGACAAGGAACAGGTGCTTTACCTGCAGGATGCTTACATATTGGGTTCAAGGGATATTCAGAGTGCCTTCAAACAGGAATTACTTAAAGACTCACGGGTATTGAATGTAAGTGTTGGCACAGATGTGCCCGGAAATCCCAATATGGATGGCACCCAGATTTATCCAAAAGATAAGTCGGCGAATGAAAACGGTGCCGAAATTCACACCAACATTTACCATATCGATTACGATTACCTTCCGACTTTAGGCATCAAGATGCTGAAAGGGCGCAATTTTTCGAAAGAATTTCCAACTGATTCATTTGCTGTAATTATCAACCAGGCAGCCGTTAATGATCTGGGTTGGGCAAATACTGATCCAATTGGTAAAACCATAGTTACTTCGGGTCAGCACGAATTTAAAGTAATTGGTGTTGCAGCTGATTTCCATTACGCTTCGGTGAAGCAGAGAATTGCTCCGCTTATGATGGAACTTGGCAATAATTACCGTACAGGGTTCATTGTAAAAATAAAAACCACGGATGTTCAAAACCTGCTTGCTGATGTTAAGAAGAAGTGGGACAAAGCGAATCCTGTAGCTCCGTTTTCGTATTATTTCCTCGATGAGCACTTTGCTTCGCTTTATGCAGCCGAGCAGCGAACCGGCCAGATTTTTTCAGCTTTCGCCATCATTGCAATACTGATTGCCTGCCTGGGTCTTTTCGGGCTTGCAACTTATATTACACAGCAAAGGGTTAAAGAAATAGGAATACGGAAAATTTTCGGAGCAACCATTCCGAACCTGATTTTGCTGGTTTCAAAAGAATTTTTAAAACTTGTGATTATCGCATTTGTGCTGGCAATTCCGCTGGCCTGGTGGGCAATGCATAAATGGTTGCAGGATTATCAGTACCGCATTGATTTGAAATGGTGGATGTTCCTGGCAGCCGGTGTATTGGTAATGGTAATTGCAGTGCTCACCGTGAGTTTTCAATCGGTTAAAGCAGCCATTGCCAACCCGGTTAAGTCGTTGCGGACAGAGTAAAGCTAAAAAGTTTACGAACCGATTAAAGAAAAAAAGCAATGTTAAAAAGCTATTTCATAACCGCCTGGCGGTACCTCACACGTCATAAAACCTACTCAGTTATTAACATAGCGGGTTTGAGTATTGGCCTGGCCTGCGCCATGCTGATTCTTTTATATGTTAAGGACGAAGCAAGTTTTGACAAGTTTCATAAAAATGTAAATCACGTTTACAGGATTGTTACGCTTTCAAAGTTCGGGGGCACTTACCACAAGGATAGCAATACAGGATTCCTGCAGGGCCCGCGGTTTGCAAAAAATGTACCTGGTATACAATCCTTTGTCCGGGTACAGAGCGGATCACAGGACATTAAAAACGGCACCGAAGTTCAGTCGCAGGATTTGCTCTATGTCGATACGAGTTTCTTTTCCGTATTTACATTTCCATTGATCAACGGTAATCCGGCAACATGCCTGTCGGAGCCACATTCCATCGTATTATCCGAAGATGCCGCTATAAAGCATTTCGGCAAAACCGATGTAGTTGGTAAAACAATGATGCTGAAAGAAGACAGCGTATTTGTGCCGTATAAAGTTACTGCCGTAGCTAAAAGATGTCCCCAGAATTCATCCATACAATTCTCAGTACTATTACCATTCCGCGAATCGGAATCAGATGCCAGAAACAGCGAAAACTGGTTTAATTTTTTCCTCAACACTTTTGTGGTGTTAAACCCCAATGCGAATGTGCAAACGGTTGAGAATCAGATGCAGTCATTTTTCGTGAGGGATGCAGGAGCAGCTTACAAAGAAATGGTTGAAAAATACCTTAATGGCTTTGATGAAGGGATGGGCACCTATTCGTTGCAACCGTTTACCGATATGCATATGAGTACGGAATTGCCATCGCAAAATGGTTTGCAAAATGCCAGCAATCCCATGTATTCCTACATTCTGTCAGGAATTGCCTTGTTTGTACTCCTCATTGCCTGTATTAATTTCGTGAACCTAACCATTGCCCGTTCCCTAAAACGGGCAAAGGAAATAGGCGTTCGCAAAGTGATAGGAAGCGACAGGAAACAATTGATATTCCAGTTCTTAGGCGAATCCTTTTTACTTTGTTTAATTGCTTTCACATTGGCTTTGTTACTTGTTGAACTTAGCCTGCCTGTTTTTAACAACCTGTCGAACAAAGCGCTGTCATTTTCGTACCTGTTCGATGTAAAACTAATTGCCTCTTACTTTGTACTTTTCCTTTTAACCGGATTGCTGGCAGGCTTTTACCCGGCTTTGGTGTTGTCGGGCTACAGGCCAGTTGAGACTTTATACAGCCGCTTTAATCTTGCCGGCAAAAACTACCTGCAAAAATCCTTGGTAGTGTTGCAGTTTGCGCTGGCTTCGTTCCTGATTATAGGGACATTTACCATTTACAGGCAGTTTAATTTCCTGACCAAAACCGACATGGGTTACGACGACCGCAATATTGTTGAGGTAAGCAAAGAAGGGCTCAAACACAGTGAAGCTGCAACTTTTAAAGCAGAATTACTTAAAAACCCGAACATTGTTGATGTGGCGCCAAAAAACAGTGGATTTTGGGGCACAGCGGCAAAAGTAGCCAGCGATTCAGTGCTCAATTTTGCTTACGAAACGGTTGATGAATCCTATATTCCAACTATGAAAATTCCGCTGGTACAAGGCAGGAATTTTTCCAGGTCAAATCCATCGGATGCCGCTAATTCTATCCTGGTAAACGAAGCTTTCGTAAAAAAAGCCGGCTGGAAAAACCCGATTGGCGAAACCGTTAATTTTTATTACAGGGACAATGAAATTTACCAGGTAATCGGGGTTGTAAAAGATTATCATTATGCTGCTTTGAATCAAAAAATTGGCCCGCAAATGTTTACGATGAAAAATTCAAACGGGTACGGAAAATTCAATATTAAAATCAAGCCGGGCACCGAAACCGCGAGTCTTAAGTTCATACAGGAAAAATTCAGGGAATTCTTCCCGCTGAGCCCTTACTCCTATATTTTTAAGGACGAACAAAGGATAAAGGACTACGAGTCGGAAGCAAAGTGGAAGCAGATTATTTTGTTTGGAGCCATCCTCACCATATTTATTTCATGCATAGGCTTATTCGGGTTATCGGTTCTGGCGGCGGAAAAAAGAACAAAAGAAATTGGCATCCGGAAAGTGCTGGGTGCTTCGGTTAGCAATGTTGTTACTAAACTCTCAAAGGATTTCTTACTGCTTGTTTCCATCGCCTTAATAATTGCCATACCACTTTCGTGGCTTGCCTCTGAAAAATGGCTGCAAAATTACCCGTACCGGACTACATTGGATTGGTGGCTTTTTACCCTGGCCAGCCTGTTGGTTATGCTTATAGCACTTTTTACTGTCAGTTTCCAGGCCATAAAGGCAGCAATTGCCAACCCTGTAAAGTCGTTACGGACTGAGTAAGACAAATGAAATTATAAATAAAATAGGAAGTTCAGCTATGATCAGAAATTATTTTACAACTACATTTCGTCATTTATGGCGACATCGGTTATTTACTTCATTAAATATTATTGGGCTGGCTATAAGCATAAGCGCATGTTGGATCATTTACCGCATTGTAGCTTATGAATATAGCTATGAACATGGTTTGCCGGATAAAAATAAGATTTACCGACTGGTTTCAGGCTTTGTGTTTGATGATAAAGAAAGTTATAATGGCGGAGTATCAAAGCCTATGTATCAGGGCATCAGGGAACAATTGACTGACTTTGATTATGTGGTTCCCGTTTTCGGGCAATGGGTAGTCAGCGTTGAGGTTAATAATTTATCGGGCAAGCCATTAATCATTGAGGACAATTCCTTTAAAATTGTATCAACTGACACCGCATATTTTTCCATGTTACCTTATCACTGGCTGGCAGGTAACCAGGCAACTGCATTGCGTGCTCCTGAAAGCGTAGTACTGACAGAAAGCAGGGCTAAAAGATATTTCCCCGGAGAAAGGCCAAAGGATATTATCAATAAAACCATCACCTATTATTCGTATGCCGATACTGTGCAAAGAACTGTAACGGGTATTGTGACAGCAGATTTTAGTGAGCCAACTGAATTTACTGCCCAGGAATTTTTTCCCTTGCCAGCAAAAGCGTATAAGATGAATGAATGGACTAACACAAATGGCACAGACAAATTATATCTTCAACTTAAAAAAGATGCAAATCCCCTTACAGTTGTTACACGAATTGACACACTGGCGTCTCAAAAAGTTAGAATTTTTGACAATAAAGAAGGTGATAGTTTTAAATTAAAAGAAAGGTGGTTTGAATTAATGCCGTTAAGTGAATCTCATTTTTCAACATACATTAATGAATGGAGCGGGGATTCAACTGTACGAAAAGCCAACAAAAAAGTGCTGTATTCGCTGATGGGTATTGCCTTGTTTTTGTTGTTGCTCGCCTGTGTTAATTATATCAATATGGGCGTTGCATCCGTGCCCCGGCGAGCAAAAGAAATAGGCGTCCGCAAAACTCTTGGTAGCAATAAAGCACAATTAATCAGTCAGTTCTTATTCGAAACAGTACTTATTACCATCTTAGCCGGAGTATTCTCCATTCTCCTGAGCAGGTTAGGTTTATGGATTTTGAAGGATATAATACCGCCCGGTGTTACGCTTATAAGTAACACATGGGAGGTAGCCGGTTTCATCATTGTTTTAGCCACAAGTGTTGCTGTTTTAGGCGGGCTTTACCCTGCCTGGCTAATCACCAAAGTGCAGGCAATAAATGTTTTTAAGAATACATCATTAAGAACAAAAAACAGCAGCGGCTTCAGCTTGCAGAAAGTGCTTATTGTTTTTCAATTTGTAATTGCGCTGATATTTATTTCAAGTGCTATCATAGTTGGCAAACAATTGCATTACCTGCTAAAAACCGATATGGGCTTTAATAAAGACGCAGTGGTATTGGTTAATATTCCCTGGAAATATTCAAGCAATAAAAAATATGAAAACAAACAATTTGCATTAATGCCGGAACTCAAAGCCATACCAGGAATTCAAAATATTTCATTGGGCACTGAACCTATGTCCGATAATTACTCATCGAGTACTTATGAATATAAGCCTGAAGGTAAAGAACCCATCTCCGCACAAGTATTTAAAAAATGGATTGACACCGCTTATATTAATTTATACGGCATGAAATTATTGGCCGGTCGAAATCTTAATGCTTCAGATTCAAGTAGCGAAATAGTGATCAATGAAACTGCGGTCAAAGAGTTCGGCTTCAAATCACCACATGAAGCTCTTGGAAAATTTATCGGACAGGAAGTTGAAAAATTTTCAATTGTAGGAGTGGTTAAAGATTTTCACACACAGAATTTTTATACGGGTATTGACCCTTTGGCATTTGGACGAATAAAAGACAATCTTACCACTTTTAATATAAAATTGGAGAATGATCCTTCGCAATGGCAAAAAACATTGAAAGCCATCGAAAAACAATGGTATCAGTTTTATCCGCCTGAATCATTTTCATTCAAATTTTACGATGAAACTATTGAGCAAATGTATCAGCAGGAACGGCAAATGGCAAAGTTGATTGAACTGACAACTTTTATTTCCATTTTCATCAGTTGCCTGGGGCTGTTTGGACTTGCCGTACTAACAGCTACGCAACGCACCAAAGAAATCGGTATACGAAAAGTTTTAGGCGCATCTGTTTCAGATATTGCGCAACTATTATCAAAAGAATATATTGTTTTAATACTTATCGCCATCATCATTTCTATTCCTGTAGCGTGGATGGCCATGGATAAATGGTTACAAAAATTTGCTTACCGCATTACAATTGAATGGTGGATGTTCCTGTTAGCCGGATTAATAGCTATTGTAATAGCACTGCTAACAGTAAGTTCGCAAGCAATAAAAGCCGCAACCGCTAATCCTGTTAAGTCATTGCGAACAGAGTGAAACAACTAAGTTTACGAACTGAATAAAATTTAAAGTCATGATCCGAAATTATTTAAAAATAGCCTGGCGGAATCTGGGCAAAAACAAATTGTATTCCGGAATCAATATTTTTGGCCTCACAGTCGGCCTGGCAGCCTGTTTGCTTATAGGAATTTATATTGACCACGAGCTGAGCTATGACAGCTTTAATACCAAGGCCAGCCGCATTGTACGTACCACAATGGAATATGGAAAGGCAGGAACTATAAGTACAGTTGCCACCACAGGAACCAAAGTGGGGCCTGAGTTTAAGCGTCGGTTTCCTTCGGTTGACGAATATGCGAGAACGTTCATTAACCATAGCATTGTCAGAAGCAGCGATAAAGTTTTTGACGAGCCCCGCATACTGTATGCCGACCCGCCATTCTTTAAAATTTTTTCTTTTCAATTGCTTGAAGGCGAAGTTTCAACGGCATTGGATTCGCCGGATAAAATTGTGATTACAAAGTCCATGGCTAAAAAGTATTTTGGTAGTGATAATGCAATGAACAAAATACTTACCAGTGGAGGGAAAAATCTCAGAGTATCAGCAATCTGCGAAGATCCTCCGCAGAACTCTCAGATAAAATTTGATTTTGTAACCCAATTTTATAACCTTGGCAATAATGCAAAAGAAGAAACCTGGTTTACCGCTAATTGGATAACCTATCTTTTACTCCATGATGAGAAAGACATCCCTTTACTACAGAAACAAATTACTGCTTATATGAAAACACCGGCGGTAAAAACAGATGCAGGGTTAGAAGGGAACAATTATCTCACATATCATCTGGAGCCACTCAGAAAAGTTCATTTATATTCACCACTTGCAGGTTTTGAGCCCAATGGAAGCATACGGTATATTTACATGTTTGCGATAATTGCTCTCCTTATATTAGTTATTGCCAGTGCCAATTACACCAATCTTGCTACAGCACAATCTGCCACACGCAGTGGCGAAATAGGCATACGTAAGGTAATGGGGGCATCAAAAAAACAGGTGTTTGCGCAGTTTATGGGGGAATCGACCCTGGTTGTTGCTTTTGCTGCAATACTGGCATTTGCGTTAGCTGCCCTGCTGATTCCTTATTTCAATATTGTGGCAGGTACACAATTTACTGTTGATATATTGCTTCGATCTATGCCAATTATAGCATTGATAGTGTTATCGGTACTGGTTAGCTTCTTTGCCGGGATATATCCTGCTTTGGTTTTATCGGGAGCCCAAACTATAGGAGTGATTAAAAAAGGTTTCAATTTTACCGGAGGCAATACGCTATTGCGTAAGAGTTTAATTGTTGCCCAATTTGGCATTTCTGTTTTTCTGATCATTTACACGGTGGTTATTTTGCAACAGGTGCATTACATGCAAACAAAAAATCTGGGGTACGACAAGGATCATATTTTAGTGCTTCCGATTGGTGGCAAGATGCTACAGAATTTCCAGGATATAAAAGATGCCTTAACACAGGTGCCAGGTGTTGAAAGTGTTACTGCGTCGTACGAAACGCCCGAGTACGTTCAATGGGGTGATGGCATGACGGCAACCGATGAAAAAGGAAAACATGAGATATCTGTTAATGCCATGCCTGTTGATCTGGATTTTATAAAAACATTAAAAATGAACCTGGTCGCAGGTCGTGATTTTCAACCATCGGATTTTGCAATCATGGATACCAGTAACAATTATGCCAATTACCATCAACCATATTTAATTAATGAGGCATTGGCAAAAAAAATTGGCTGGACACCGGAAAAATCAATAGGACGTACAATTGATAACAGATCTACAGGCCCGGTATTGGGTGTTGTAAAAGATTTCAATTTCAGCAGTCTTCATGACCCAATTGGCCCGTTATTGATTTTTCTTGACCGGGGATTTTCACGCGATTTCATGCTCCGCTTAAACGGGAACAATCTGAAGGCTACTCTCGACCGTCTGAAAACAGTCTGGAATAAACGTGTGCCCGACAGGCCATTCAATTATCACTTTTTGGATGAAGATTATAATAAACTCTACCTTGCCGAACAACGTACCTCTGCACTTTTCTCTGTGGCTGCAGCACTTGCAATCATATTGGCATGCCTTGGATTGTTTGGACTTGCAGCCCTAACCACCTTGCAACGAACAAAAGAAATTGGCATCAGAAGAGTTTTGGGGGCCAACATAGGCAATATAACCATACTGGTGGCCAAAAACTTTTTACAGTTGATAGGCATTGCCATTCTTATTGCTATACCTCCGGCCTGGTGGGCATGTAATACATGGTTGCAGGATTTTGCTTTTCACATACCTGTGCAGGTAAGTGTATTTATTATGACAGCTTTAATGACTGTATTGATCACATTGTTTACGGTGAGTTATCATTCTGTGAAGATAGCACTGATGAGCCCTGTTAAGTCCTTGCGGACGGAGTAAAGCAAAAGAGTTTACGAACCGAACATTTACTTACTTATGATAAAAAACATATTACTCATAGCACTCCGGAATTTAAAGAAAGATAAATGGTACAGCCTGTTAAATGTGCTGGGACTTACCATCGGTATAACCTTCAGCCTTTTCCTGATTTTTTATGTAACCGACGAACTGAACTACGACCGCTACCACGAAAAAGCTGATCGTATATACAGGATTGCTTCTTATATTCAGGAACGTGATAAAAATACCAACTGGCCTTATAGCCAACTTCCGCTTGCATCCACGCTAAAAAAGGATTTCCCTGAAGTTGAAGAATCGGCCCGGCTCCTTAACCGTGAAAGGACTTTGTTCAAATTTGGAGAGAACAGTTTTTACGAAACTAAGATATATTATGCTGATAGCACGATCTTCAAAATATTCACCTATAAGTTTGTGGAAGGCAATGCGGCTCATGCTTTAAACGAACCCAACAGCATTGTAATCTCAAAAACACTGGCTGAAAAATACTTCGGCAGAAACACTTCCGCGGTAGGTAAAACTTTGAAGACTGTTTACGATTTGTACAAGGTAACCGGTGTAATTGAGGATGTACCTCAAAATTCGCATTTGCGATTTGATATGCTGATATCCATGTCAACCATTTTAAAGGGAAACCAGAATGGGCAGGATAACTGGGGCAGTTTTAACAACTTTACGTATGTGCTTCTGAAACCCGGAGTTAATGTTGATGCGTTCAACAAAAAATTAATCCCCATGTACGACAAGTATATGGCGCCCATTTTTGCAAAATTTAATGTTAAAATGCAATACAAGACGCAGCCAATCACTTCCATACACCTGCACTCCGATTTACAAGGAGAGCCAGAGGAACTGGGCAGCATGTCGTACATCTGGATATTCTCGGCGGTTGCTTTTTTTATGATGCTCATCGCCTGCATCAATTATATGAACCTTACAACTGCCAGGTCGGCACGAAGGGCAAAAGAAATCGGTATCCGTAAGGTAACCGGTTCCTCGAAAAAACAATTAATCCTTCAGTTCCTTGGTGAATCGCTACTAACGGCTTTTATAGCAGTATTAATAAGCGCTGTGCTCGTTTTACTTTTATTGCCATTCTTCAATTCAATATCCGGAAAGGCTTTTACAATGCATACCCTGATGCAGCCGTTCAACACTCTACTCTTGTTGAGCATTGGATTGTTTACCGGGTTGGTTGGTGGAAGTTATCCCGCATTTTATCTTTCGGGTTTCAAGCCGGTAAGCATTTTAAAGGGCGCGCTGTCAACGGCATCGGGCAATGTAAATTTGCGACGCACCCTGGTGGTATTGCAGTTTTCCATTTCCATGATCATGCTCATCTGCACCTGGGTGGTTTATTCGCAACTTCTTTATATTCAAAATATTGACCTTGGATTTAACAAGGAACAGGTAATGATTGTAACGGTTAATACCGGTCAGGACGAGCGCCGGAAAATATATGCCATGAATAATGAATTCCGGAGTATGCCTGGTATTAAAGATGTTGGTACCGGAAATGCTTATCCCGGAAGCGGAAATATTAGTCTGAACCTGTTTACGGTCGAAACTAATACAGGCCATACCGATAAAGGGATTGAATGTTACCAGATTGACGAAAACTTCCTGGGTACGCTGGGTATAAAGATAAAAGAAGGCCGTAATTTCTCGGGCCTTGCCGATACTTTGCACAGCATTGTTGTTAATGAGGCTATGGTAAAGCATTTTGGCTGGGACAACGCGTTAGGAAAGCGTGTAACTTTTCCCGGAGACACATCAGGCAACTACGTTGAAGTGGTAGGCGTAATGAAGGATTTTAACCAGAAATCACTTTACAATCCCATTGCCCCGCTTCTCTTGTTTTACTCTGCAAATAACAACATTATACAGTTAAAAATGAGCCAGGGTAATCTGAAAGCAACTCTTACAAAAGCGGAAGAAATCTGGAAAAAGTATTTTCCCCAGCTACCTTTTGAGTATAAATTCCTGGATGAGGATTTTAACTCACAGTACGTTGCCGACCAGAAGCGCGGTAAAATTTTCGCTTCTTTTTCCCTGCTCACCATTCTGATAACCTGCCTTGGTTTGCTTGGGCTTACAGCCTTCACCACCCAGCAAAAACAGAAAGAAATAAGCATTCGAAGGGTGCTTGGGTCCAGCACAATGGAGGTGGTTATACTTATCACTAAAAATTACCTGTGGCTTGCTTTAATTGCTGCCCTTATTGCTTTCCCGGTTGCTTATTATTTTATGCATAACTGGCTGCAGGTATTCCCGTACAATAATGGATTGTCGGTAATTCCATTTATCGTATCTGCTTTGGTCATTGTTATAACTGCTGTAGCCACTGCATCTTACCACTCGGCAAAGGCAGCCCTTACAAAACCGGCTATAGTTTTAAAGACTGAATAAAATACAGCCATGCTTAAACATTACATCCTAATCAGCATCCGAAGCCTGAAAAGGCATAAGGGCTCATTTTTCATAAACCTTATCGGTCTTTCAACCGGCATGGCCTGTGCCCTCATAATTTATTTATGGGTTAACGATGAGATGCGATTTGATAAGTTTCATCAAAAGGACAGCCAACTGTACCAGGTGATGGAAGTAAGCAGGGAGAATAATATAAATATTGTACACGAAGCTACGCAGGGTTTGCTGGCTGATGCCATGGTAAAGGATCTGCCTGAAATAGAATCGGCTGTTTCAGTAATGAACCTTGAAAGCCAGGGCCTCTATTTTACGGTTAAAATTCCGGGAAAAACACTGAAGGCAACCGGAATATTTGCTGGTAAAGGATTCTTCAATATGTTTTCCTTTAGGTTGAAACGTGGAAATGCTAACCAGGTTCTGGCCGACAGGAACAACATTGTAATTTCGGAAGCATTGGCCAGGAATCTTTTTGGAACTGAGGATGTGATCGGGAAAACAATGGAGTGGGAAGTGGCAGGAATAATTAAAAAGCAGGTGCAGATAGCTGGTGTATTCGAACCAGCGCCTTCAAACAGTTCCATGAAATTCGATTTTGTATTGACTCATGATCTTTTAATCAGCGAAATCTGGACAAATGGCCAGCATTGGTGGAACGAAGGCCCCCAGACTTACCTGGTTTTAAAAAATGGAACTGATGTTAACCGGTTCAACGCCAAGATCAAAGACTATGTAAAAAAATACCATAAAGAAACACCGTTTGCCTTATTTACCCGCCATTATTCAGATGCTTACTTATATGGCAACTATGAAAATGGGGTGCAGTCAGGCGGCAGAATTGCTTATGTGAAACTTTTTTCCCTTGTTGCTTTGTTTATTTTATTGATCGCCTGTATCAATTTCATGAATCTGTCAACGGCCAAAGCATCCTCAAGGGCTAAAGAAGTTGGAATTAAGAAATCTGTCGGTTCATCAAGGCGGGCGCTCATATTCCAGTTTTTGAGCGAGGCAGTATTCATGAGCCTTTTATCACTGGTAGTTGCTTGTGTATTGGTGGTATTGTTTTTACCCGTTTTTAATACCATAACCGGGAAAGAAATTAAGCTTATTGCCGATCCGGGGCTGATTATTCTTCTTATCGGGTCAACCCTGGTAACCGGCGTTTTAAGCGGAAGCTATCCTGCTTTTTATCTTTCAGGATTTAATCCTGTTTCAGTATTAAAAGGGAAGTTAAAAAATTCAATAGGTGAATTACTGATAAGAAAAGGGCTGGTGGTTTTCCAGTTCATCATCTCACTGGTTTTGATAGTGGCAGTATTGGTGATACAAATGCAGATGGAATTTGTTCAGAAAAAGAATCTTGGCTATGAAAAGGATAATGTTATTCAATTTGACAAAGAAGGATCGGCAGCTCAAAACACAGGCACTTTTCTGGAACAGATAAAGAAGATACCTGGAGTGGTGAATGCTTCTGCTATTTCGCAGAGCACCGTTCAGAATGGCAATAACAATACTACATATGGAATTGAATGGCCCAGAAAAACCGCAAATGACCTGGTTAATTTCGTTGTGAGAAATGTTGATTATGATATGATAGAGACGTTGGGCCTTAAGGTGAAAGAGGGCAGGAGTTTTTCCAGGCAGTTTGGTGCAGATTCAACCAAACTTATGTTTAATGAAACCGCCATCAAAGTTATGGGGTTGAAAAATCCCATCGGCACTAAAGTAGTAATGTGGGGTAAAGAAATGGAGATTGCCGGAATAGTGAAAGATTTTCATATTGCCTCCATGTATGAACCTATTGCGCCTTTGGTATTCAGGTACGATCCTTCACGAACTACGCTGATCATGGCCAGGATTCAGGCTGGTGAAGAAAAAGAAACGCTAAGCCGGATGGCTGAATTTTATAAAAAATACAATCCCGGTTATCCCTTCGATTTTAAATTTCTGGATGCCGCTTATCAGGCCCAGTATATTTCGGAACAAAGAGTGTCCGCATTATCCAAATATTTTGCCGGGCTGGCCATACTTATTTCATGCCTGGGCTTATTCGGACTTGCCACATTTAATGCCGAAGCCAGGACCAAAGAAATCGGGATTCGCAAAGTTCTGGGCGCATCGGTAAGCAACATTATAATTATGCTTTCCAGGGACTTTTTTAAATTGTTGCTCATTTCAGTAGCGGTAGCTTTCCCTCTGGCCTGGTGGGCCATGAACAACTGGTTGGATGGGTTTGCGTATAAGATACATATTGGAGCAACAGTTTTTATATTGGCGTTTTTGTTGATTCTGCTGATTGCTATAATCACAGTAAGTTTCCAGGCCTTAAAAGCAGCAATGGCAAACCCGGTTGCATCATTGCGAACGGAGTGAAGCTAAAAAGTTTACGAACGGAATAAATGTAATGGTATGATCAGAAACAATCTGAAAATAGCCTGGCGGAATATGGTTAAAAACCGCTTTTACTCCATAGTAAATATTGTGGGGTTATCGGCTGGTATTTTATTTACACTGGTAATTTGTGCTTATGTATGGAGCGAATTACGGGTAAATTCGGAATTGAGAAATGCTAACCGGCAATTCATCCTGCAAAGTCGATGGACTGCTGAAAATATGGGGAATGAGCTTGTAACCATAGCCCCCCTGGCAAAAGCTTTGTATGAGCAATATCCAACCTTGATTGCAAATTATTACAGGTTCGATGGTGTGAGTTCCACGGTTTCAAAAGGCGATAAACATTTTCGGGAATCCTTTCAGGTTGGGGATAGTACATTACTCAGTATGTATAGGTTTACGCTAAAACATGGTGATACCAAAACAGCCCTTGCCAATCCATATTCAGTGGTTATAACCGAAGATGCAGCAAAAAAATATTTTGGAAAAACCAATGTGGTTGGTGAAACTGTTTCCATCGAAAATTTTTCAGGCGACAACCATGATTTCATGATCACAGGGGTATTGAATAACCATTCGCGAAATTCGGTTTCCTCCCTGTTGGATGATAAAGAGAATCAGTTTTATATGCCAATAGCTTCTGCACAATTCTTCGGAAGAGAAATACTGTCGTGGGATTACGCTCACATGGTAAGCTATATTGAATTACAAAGCGGCGTTACCCCAAAGCAACTTGAAGAACCTATACGGCAGCTTTTAAAAAAGAACGCGCCGGATTATATTACAGCAAACCTGACGCAATACCCGATTCCTTTAAAAAAATATTATCTCAGCAAGGATAATGGCCTGGTAAAAAAAATGATTTATGCACTCTCCATAATAGCATTCTTTATTTTGATTATGGCTGTCATCAATTTTGTGAACATGTCGGTTAGCCACTCTGCTACCCGGCTTAAAGAGATTGGAATCCGTAAAGTAATGGGCGGATTAAAGAAAAACCTGATCTTTCAATTTCTTACTGAATCCGTTTTACTGGTTTTGTTTGCAATGCTGCTTGCACTGTTTCTGTATGCCGTTAGCCGGAATTATTTCAGCAGTATTTTAGGCAAAACCATTCCTCAACTTACCGATTTTCCACCGGCTTTTATTATTCTTCCATTCGCGTTGGCTCTGCTTATCGGTTCCCTAGCAGGACTTTATCCGGCCTTCGTATTGTCGTCGTTCAAAACTGTAGATTCGTTAAAAGGAAAGCTTTCGACAGTGAAAGAAAAAATCTGGCTGCGAAAAGCTTTGGTGGGATTTCAGTTTTCAATTGCAACCGTTGTTTTTATTGGCGCCATCATCGTTTCGCAGCAAATCGGTTATTTCTTTGGCAAAGATATCGGCTACAACAAGGATTATATTGTTTCGGCACAGGTTCCACGCGACTGGAGTTTTGCCGGTGTGAGCCGAATGGAAAGTATCCGCGCACGATTATCGGCTTTGCCACAGGTGAGCGATGTTACACTTTCTTTCGAGGTGCCCGATGGTCGAAATTCCGGAAGCAATGCTGTTTACAAAGTTGGTGCTGATTCTACCACTGCTGTCTCAACTCAGTTTCTGAATACTGACGAACATTTTGCTTCAACCTTTGGCATTCCGCTTAAAGCGGGCGTTTTCTTTAGTCAGCCCGGAGCGTTTGCTGATTCATCGTCGGTTGTAATTAACGAAACCGAAGCCAAAGCTCTGGGATGGCAACATGCAGAAGATGCAGTGGGTCAGCGTGTGAAGCTAACCGGAAGTGCCGATGTATATACCATTGCCGGGGTAACCAACAATTTCCATTTCGGATCCATGCAGGAATCAGTTCCGCCTATCACATTTGTGCATGTGGGGAATTCGCGGATATTCAGATATTTTTCTATAAAGCTCAAACCCGGCGATATCAGTAATTCAGTAGATGCTTTGCAGAAACAATGGGCAGTACTTATGCCCGGTGCTCCTTTCGAATATAAATTTATGGACGATACGCTCAGGCATCTTTACAAATCTGAAATACAATTGCGACAGGCGGTATATACCGCGTTTTTACTTGCTTTAATTATTGTTTTGCTTGGTGTACTTGGATTGGTAGCCATGAGCATTCAAAGGCGGACCAAAGAAATCGGCATACGGAAAGTACTGGGATCATCGGTATCGAACATCATTTTATTGTTCATCAAAGAATTCCTGTTTGTTATCTTGATTGCCGGTATTATAGCCGTCCCTGTGGCATACACTATTATGCAAATCTGGCTGAATGGATACGCATACCGAATCCAGATTACTACCACGCCATTCCTTATTTCAATTGCGCTGCTGGGAGCAATTTCCGCATTACTCATTGGTTTGCAGACAATGAAAGTTGCAATGGCTAACCCGGTTACTTCATTGCGAACGGAGTAAAGCAAAAAAGGTTACCCACCGAATAAAAAGCATAGATATGATTAAAAATTATTTCATCACCGCCTGGCGAAACATCTGGAAATATAAGTCTGTCTCCTTTATCAACATTGGCGGATTATCCATTGGTATTGCCGCCGTAATACTGATAGCTGTTTACATACAGTCGGAAGCATCGTACGATCATTTCCAGGCTAATCTTAATTCCATTTACAGGGTTGGATTCAGTTCGGGATTATCAGAGGATCCAACCGCCGTAAGTTCGGAATTTACCGCTCCTTTCAGCGAAGACGCTCAAAAACAATTTCCTGAAATACAAAACCATTGCAGGGTTTCGGGTAGCCATGAGGCCTGGACTTTATACGGAGACAAAAGCATTAAAACTTCTGATCTGAAGTATGCTGATGATTCCTTTTTCAAAATATTCTCCTTTAAAATTACTTCGGGAAACCCGCAAACGGCCTTGCAGAATCCCTTTTCAGTGGTTTTATCAAAAACCTTAGCAGGTAAAATATTTGGAAAAACCGAACCTGTTGGTAAAACAATCCTGGTCGATGGAAAAACAAATTACCAGGTAACCGGGGTTACTGAAGATGCGCCTGCTAACTCAACTATAAAATACGAGGCATTGGCATCCATGTCGACCCTATATCACGATTCCACCTACTTTATGGGGTGGAATGGCGGCTGGCAGTATTCACACTACCTTCAGCTGTCAGACGATGCTTCAGCAACCGGGCTGGAGAAAAAGTTTAAAAATTTCCTGTACGACAATTTTAATCAGAAGTTTTCAACCCCGTCTCAAAGCCTGGCAGCCCATTTACAACCCATGTCGAAAATACATTTGTATTACGACGAAAGTGCCGCCAATACCAGGACCAATATTTATGTTTTCAGCGTTATAGCTCTGCTTATTTTAATCATTTCGTGCATCAACTATGTGAATCTCTCTGTGGCACGCGCTTCTTCACGATTTAAAGAAGTTGGTGTCAGGAAAGTGCTGGGCGCTTTGCGGATTCAATTGGTGAAACAGTTTATGGGCGAAACGCTCCTAATAAGCTTCATTTCATTGGTACTGGCTGTTGGAATTGCTGCTGCTCTCTTTCCTATTTACCAGGATATTTCAGGCAGCGCACTTCATATACAGGCTAAAGAGCTCCTGTTTGTCAGTGCATTTGTGTTGCTGCTGATGTTTATCATCAGCCTTTCGGCAGGAGGATACCTTGCATTCTACCTCTCATCACTCAATACTGTTAACACCTTTCGGATGAAATTGCCGAAATCGGGCAAACACATTCTTGGCAACGTTTTAATTGTTTTACAATTTGTGATTTCAACTGCCTTGATAACCACAGTGCTAATTGTGCAAGTACAAATGCGGTATATTAAGAATAAGCCGCTGGGTTTTGACAAGGATCACATTGTGGTAGTATCCCTAACCGGCAGCAATGCACAGCAGAAAGCTATAATGCTGAGGCAACAGATTGCTGGTTTATCCTATGTTTCAGGTGTTTCGGCCATGTCGGAAGTGCCTTACGATAATATTACGCAAAATGGATTCCTGCCCGAAGGCAGAAAAGACTATCTGACCATCCACCAGCTTGATGCGGACGAAAATCTGTTAAAAACACTGAATATCAACCTGATTTCAGGCCACTATTTCTCCGATCAGCACATGGTTGAAGCAGATGGATATATTATCAACCAGGCTTTGGCAGATAAATTAGGATGGAAAGAGCCTCTGGGGAAAACCATAAACCGGGATGGCACACACAAGGTAATTGGTGTAGTTAAGAATTTTCATTTTGCATCGATGCACGATGAAATTGGTCCTTTAATCATTACCAACAAACCATGGATGAATGAGTATAATTTCCTTGTAATTAAATATACTGCCGATAATCCGGCTTTGCTGATCAGTAAACTGAAGGACATATGGAAGCAGAATACTGCAACAGCACCGTTCGACTACTGGTTCCTTGATAATGCATTCGACACACTTTACAAATCGGAACAAAAATTCCAGCTCTTGTTTTTCTGTTTCTCGGTTCTTTCCATTGTTCTTTCGCTTGCCGGTGTTTTCGGGCTGGTATTGCTCAACATTCAGTATAAAACCAAAGAAATTGGCATACGGAAAGTATTGGGCGCCAGCGTAGTTGATATTATCCGCTTAAGTGCCAGGAAGTTCCTTCTCCTTATTGTGCTTGCTTCGCTTTTTGCGTTTCCGGCGGCATGGTATTATTCCGGAACATGGCTGCAGAATTTTGCTTACAGGATATCCATGCAATGGTGGATGTTTGTGGTATCAGCAGTTGTGGTACTGGTGTTTGCTTTTTTTGTTATCAGCCTTCAGACATTAAAAGCAGCCAAAGCCAAACCTGTTAATAGTTTACGGACCGAATGAGAAAGCGGGGAATGTCACTGGCAGGATAGGAGTCACTTAAAATTATTCTTGTCTGCATGCAGTAGTAGCTTGGGGAGACAAGGCGAGGAGCGAAGTGAAAAAACTCCATTTTAAATACAATCTCCAACAAAATACGCTTCCATCTCCCGACTACCGACTACCTACATTTTCTAACACAAATAAATAAACCTAGTAAATTTAAACCAATACCAATACTTCAATCATGATAGAACTAAAACACATAACAAAATGGGTTAATTCAGGTGGGAACCGTTTTTTCCTGTTACGCGATATTAACCTCACCGTTAAGGAAGGAGAATTTATCAGCATTATGGGCCCTTCCGGTTCAGGGAAATCAACTTTGCTTAACGTAATCGGCATGCTTGACGAATTTAACGAAGGAGAATACAATTTTATCGGCCAGCCGGTTCACCAGTTAAAGGAAAAGCAGCGGTCGCAATTGTACAAAACCCATATCGGGTTTGTATTTCAGGCCTACCATCTTATCGACGAACTTACCGTTTACGAAAATATTGAAACCCCCTTGTTGTACCAGAATGTAAAGGCTTCGGAAAGGCAGGCTATGGTTTCTGATATTTTGGACAGGTTTAACATTGTCGGGAAGAAAGACCTGTTTCCGCCCCAATTATCCGGCGGACAGCAGCAACTGGTGGGTGTAGCGCGTGCTTTGGTTGCAAAACCCAAACTCATCCTTGCCGATGAACCTACCGGTAACCTGAACAGCAAACAAGGCGAGGAAATTATGGAGCTCTTCAAACAACTGAATACCGAAGATGGAGTAACCATTATCCAGGCTACCCATTCCGAACGAAATGCAGCTTACGGTTCCAAAATCATTAACCTGCTCGATGGCAGGATTGAGAAATAAATAAATCGAATGGAAGGAGTGATTAAAACAGGCCACTTCTTAATGTACCCACCCCAGCCCTCCCTTAAAAAGGGAGGGAGTGGATTCTGCAAATTTCAAAATATTGCCGTTCTGTTTTGATTTCTTCCTCCCCTGATGTCAGGGGAGGTGCCGACAGGCGGAGGGGTAATTTTTGTAAAATAGCGACCATTTTTTTTAATGATTCTGATAGTTAGAATAAATCACTAACAACTTTTTTTGAACTCACTTTTAACCATGAAAAAAATAACCACAGTACTCCTGATCCTACTTGCATTTGCAGCCTCAACAAAAACATATGCCCAGAATTCCCCTTCTGCCGATAATGTTTTCACCCTGCAACAATGCGTCGAAACGGCATTTAAAAACAACGTGGATGTAAAACAGGCCGAACTCCTGGCCGAATCGGCACGGTTAAATTATAACCTGTCGAAAGCCAGTATGCTTCCCGACCTGAATGCGAACATCACGCATTCCGCTTACAACGGCCGAAGTATAAACCCGTACACCAACACATACATCAACGAGCAGAACAATGCCGCCTCGTATTCGCTTACCAGCAATATAGTGCTTTGGAATGGGTGCAGCCTGCATAACTATATGAAGCAAAATGAGCTGAACTACGAAGCCGGCAAAATGGACGCCCAGAATGCCCGTGACAAAATTACCATCAACATCATTTTGAACTACCTTTTTGTGTTAAGTACCCAGGAACAACTGAATATCGCGCTGAACCAGGTGGAAGCTACCCGCAAGAAAGTG
>DGQJ01000011.1:2615-7812 GCA_002389705.1 Bacteroidales bacterium UBA4417 | reverse complement strand
GGTATGTTTAACACCGCCGAACTGATATTGCTTGGCAGCCAGCTCGACAACCAGTTGCTGAACGAAACCAAGGCAGGCATATCGTGCCACGATGTGGTTAATATGCAGTATACTTCGGGAACTACCGGTTTCCCGAAAGGGGTTATGCTAACACATCATAACATACTTAACAATGGCCTGGCAACCGGCGAGTGCATGAACTACACCGCCGATGACCGGCTTTGCATTTGTGTGCCACTATTTCACTGCTTTGGATGTGTGCTTGCTGTTTGCGCCATTTTAACCCACGGTGCCAGCATGGTGATAGTCGAAAATTTCGACCCGCTAATGGTGCTGGCATCAGTACAAAAAGAAAAATGCACAGCCCTGTATGGCGTGCCTACCATGTTTATTGCAGAACTCAATCACCCCATGTTCAGCATGTTCGACCTGTCGTCGCTACGTACGGGAATTATGGCCGGGGCCCCCTGCCCCATCGAAACCATGAACGAGGTTATGCAAAAAATGAATATGTCGGAACTGATCATCGTGTATGGCTTAACCGAATCGTCGCCGGGCATGACGGCTACACGTACCCACGACTCGCCCCAGGTACGCAGCACCACTGTTGGCAAAGCCTACCCTGCCGTTGAAGTAAAAGTGGCCGATCCCGAAACCGGCCGCGAACTTAACCCGGGCGAACAGGGCGAATTATGCTGCCGCGGCTATAACGTGATGAAAGGGTATTATAAAAACGAGGAAGCCACCCAAAAAGCCATCGATAGCGAAGGCTGGCTGCATTCAGGCGACCTGGGGGTGATGGACGAAAACGGGTATTTCAGGGTTACTGGTCGTATTAAAGATATGATCATCCGCGGAGGCGAAAATATTTACCCACGCGAAGTTGAAAATTTCCTGTATACCATGCCACAAATACAGGCTGTTGAAGTTGCGGGCGTACCCAGCCCGAAATACGGCGAACAGGTGGGTGCCTTCATAAAAACCCGGCCTGGTGCCGAACTTACAGAAGAAGATGTAACGGACTTCTGCCGGGGTAAGATTGCACGGTATAAAATCCCTAAATACGTTTTCTTTGTTGATGAATTCCCAATGACAGCCAGCGGTAAAATTCAGAAATACAAACTCCGCGAACTGAGTATTGAACTGCTGAAAGAAAAAGGTGTTGATCCGGTTTAGCGTTCAGGCTTATTATGGATTCCTGAAACATAACTTCGAAAAGGAAATCATAATTTTGAATGCCCCGGAAATTATTTTAGCTGGTGCAAACCAATTTAAAATTCCCGGCGTTATTCCAGGTATATTTTACATTCAACACACAAAAGGAAACCAGGGCATACATCACAGTCCGATTTAAATTTCACTACACTGGAAAGCAACCAAACACATATCAATCAGGCGCTTACCGAAGCAGGTTTCGAAATGCTCTTCAGGAGCCAGTTTTCGGGCCTGTGCTTTTTCGCCCAGAAGTATGTGAAAGATATCGACACCGCCAAGGAAATAGTTCAGGATGCTTTCCTCAGTTTATGGGAAAAACGTGATACCATCGATATGGACCGGCAGGTAAAATCGTACCTGACCATGATTATCCATAACAAATGCACGAACTATTTGCGCGATAACCGTAAATTCGACACCAATATCCTCGGAATAGAAAACCTGCTCGATGTGCCTGTGTATGAAAGCAGCGACACGCTGATAACCGGCGAACTGAAAGCAAAAATTGACGAAGCCATAGGCGAACTGCCCGAAAAATGCCGCGAAATATTTGTGATGAATCGTTATGAAAATCTTAAATACCAGGAAATTGCCGACAAACTTCAGATTTCGGTTAAAACCGTGGAAACCCAAATGTCGAGGGCACTTCAGCATATGCGGTTGCGGCTTGCGGCTTATCTGACTGTTTTGGTAGCTTTTGTGATTGGCTTTTTGAACAGGTGATTGAATGATGGGACATGGAGATGGGGAGACATGGAGACTGTGAGATGGGGAATTTTGTCGTGTCCTGGAATAGCATTTTAAAAAAAGGCGGTTTCACCGTCAGGGTAAAACCAGGTTGAAGTGTATAATTGACAGCAAAGGTTTATGAACGATAACTCAACATATTACATCGACCTTATAACGAGGTACTTCTCCGGCGAAATAACGGAGGAAGAGTTACGTTTGCTCTCCGACTGGCTGCAGGCTGACCCCTCGAATAAAGAAACATTCAGGCAATACCAGCAAACCTGGCAGCTGATTGAAAAGCAAAATATCGGCCAATCGGTAAACCTCGACCGCGAATGGGAGGCCTTGCAGTCGAAAATAAACGCCCCGGTTTCGGGTTCCGGTACCAACGGGAAAGTTATTCCAATCAAACCGGCTTTCACCCTGCAAAAAGTATGGAAAGCTGCAGCCGCTGTCATCATTTTCCTGGTTTCGGGATTCCTGCTTTACAATTACATCTCGAAGCCATCAAACATAGTGCTTACAGCGCAAGCCAGTAACCTCGAACAAATGCTGCCCGATGGCTCGGTGATTTCGCTGCAGAAGGGTTCGCAGATAACCTATCCTTCGAAATTTACAGGCGGAACCCGTAATGTAGAGCTGAACGGTAAAGCATATTTTAAAGTGAGCCACGATAAAACCCGGCCATTTATTGTTTCGTCGGGCAATGCCAGAATTGAAGTGTTAGGAACACAGTTTAATGTAAATACCAGCAAAGCCCCGGGCACCCTTGAAGTGGTTCTTACCAGCGGAAAAGTATCGGTGTATTACACACAAAAACCCACGGAAAATGTGATTCTGATGCCCGGCGAAAAAGCAGTGCTGAATGCCTCGCAAAACCAGATCCAAAAATCGTCGAACGCGGATGCAAATTACATGGCCTGGAAAACCCGTGTGCTGGTTTTCGATGATAAAACACTGGCTGAAGTGATCAACACACTTGAGGATGTTTACCAGGTTCCGGTAATACTGGCTGATGAAAAACTGGCCGGCTGCAGGGTTACAGCTACTTTTAACGACCAGTCGCTGGAATCAATTTTACAGGTTCTGGAGGAAACACTCAGCCTGAATATAAAACATAACGGCAATAACTTGGAAATCAGCGGTAAAGGATGCCAGTAAGCATTGATTTCTGAATTTGCTTCCATATAATTATCGATAGCTGAAATTTTCTTTCCAATTGGAAAAGCATCGAATCGCAGCGTTGGAAAAGGCATGCAAATGATATAACCAAAGACATTAACTGATACTTTTTTTTGAATTGATCCCGGGTAAAATTAAAACTAGTTTGCTGGTACTTTGCCTGTTGCTAACAGCGGGTTCAACTATTTTTGCCCAAAGCCTCAAAACAAAAATAACGATCGAAGCACATAACCAGCCATTGGGCGAAGTTATAAAACAGGTCAGCGAAAAAAGCGGTATCATGTTCGCCTACAATCCGCAGGTGATACCGCTTACAAAAAAAATTACGATTGTTGCACGCAATACTTCATTATCAGTCATTTTCGAAAAAGTATTTACCGCCAACGGTATCGATTATATACTCACTGAAAAGCAGGTTGTGTTAAAACCGCATGTAAACGAAAATCCCGCGAAACCTGCCCCACAGCCCGCTGTTAAAAAATATACCATCAGCGGGTATGTCAGGGATAAAACAAGCGGCGAGGCAATCATTGGTGCAAGTGTGTATCACCTGGCGTCGTTGCAGGGAACTACAACCAACTCCTACGGATTTTATTCGCTTTCGCTCGCTGAAGGCGAATACCAGCTCACCATTTCATATATTGGCTATTCCACCGTTGAGCAACACATCACGTTACAAAAAAATCTCGGTGCCAATATCGACCTTGTGCTCCTGCCCGTAGTGATGAATACGGTTGAGATTTCAGCCGATTTCGATAAAACGCTCTCGCTGGCAAACCAGCCAGGCGATATCCGTTTTACTCCCGCGTTGCTTAAACAGGTGCCGGGATTTGCGGGTAATGTGGATGTACTGAAATCGCTGCAGAACATCCCCGGTATTGTAACCTTCGGCGACGGATCATCCTTTTATTATGTGCGTGGCGGCAACAGCGACCAAAACCTGTTGCTTATTGACGAAGCCCCGGTTTACAATCCCTCGCACCTGTTCGGTTTTTTTTCGGCACTTGCCCCCGACGCTATTAAAGAAGTACGGATTTACAAAGGCGATTTCCCGGCAGGATATGGTGGCCGGCTTTCGTCGGTGGTGGACGTAAGGGCACGGGAGGGAAACCTGAAACGCCTGGGCTTTGCCGGGAATATTGGTCCGTATACCTCCGACTTAACCCTGGAAGGCCCAGTACTGAAGGAAAAGAGTTCGTTCCTGGTATCAGGTCGCATCTCGAACCTGAACTGGCTGCAGCTTTCAACAGATCCCGACCGCTCGTATAAATTCAACTTTTACGATTTCAATGCCAAGTTCAATATCTGGCTGAATAAAAACAACAGGATTTTCCTTACTGCATTTCGTGGCAACGATGTTTTCGAACGTTACAACAATTTGAATACCAATACATTTGGAATCAGGTGGAATAATACAACCGGAACCCTGCGCTGGAACCATGTTTTTGGCAGCCGCCTGTTTTCGAATACTACAGCCTATGCAAGCAAGTACAATTATTTCCTGGATATCGCCAAAGAACTGAAAAATTACTGGACTTCGTCTATCTCGAACCTTACCCTGAAAACAGATTTCTCGTGGTACGCGAATCCGAAAAATACTTTCAAAGCCGGTTTTGAATTAACCGGGCACCAAAGCAACCCCGGAAATATNNTTTTTGCCAGCAACGAACAGCTGATTGGCAAACGCTTTTTTGCGCGCTACGGATTAAGGTTATCGAACTGGAACGACCTGGGACCGGCTTCGGTATATTTTTTTGATGCCAACCACAATGTAATTGATACAATTGCAGTAGATAAAAACCGGGTTTACAAAAGTTTCTGGAATATTGAACCGCGGATAAACCTGAAATTTACAGCTGGCGAAAACATTAACCTGTTTGCGAATTACAGCCGGAATATTCAATACCTGCAGGTGCTCAGCAATTCAACAAGCCCGTTTACCTCGCTCGATGTATGGGCTCCTTCGGGGCCGACAATAAAACCGCAGATGGCCGACCAGTTTTCGCTGGGGCTCACAGGTATACTATTCAAAAGCTGGCTCGAATTTTCGGTTGAATCGTTTTACAAAAAG
>DGQJ01000011.1:2087-2525 GCA_002389705.1 Bacteroidales bacterium UBA4417 | reverse complement strand
AACCTGGCATGTGTTGCAGGCAAACACTGGAGTTTTTCCTCGCACTGGATCTACCTGAGCGGGGCGCCTTTTTCGTCGCCTACTTCGTTCTACTACCTGAACGGTTACTCGGTGCCTGTTTATGGTGCAAAAAACAACGACCGCTTCCCTGATTATCACCGCCTCGATGTATCGGCGTCATTTGCCCTGAGCAAGCCTGAAAAAAGATTTCAGCACAACCTGGTGCTCACGGTTTACAATGCCTATGGGCGACATAACCCATTCGAACAAAATTTCAACAAAATAATGGACGACAACGGCAATATAGTGGTTCCTGCCAATCTTTACGGGGATGTGGAACGCATACCAACCTCAATTTCGGTTGCCGGGGCCATTCCATCGTTAAACTATACATTCAGGTTCTGATGCAAAAACTGATCACATACCTGCTGCTGTTAT
>DGQJ01000011.1:0-2058 GCA_002389705.1 Bacteroidales bacterium UBA4417 | reverse complement strand
TAAGCGGGGCTACGGTTTTGGTATCGTCGAACCTTGGCAACTATACTTTTCACGAAGATGCGGCACTGCCGGGCAGGTATGTTTCTGACAAAGCCTTTGCCGGGTTAAGAAACCGAACTTACTCGCTGGTAATAAACTATGGAACAAAAGTGTATACCTCGAAAGCCGTACTGGAGCCGCCGGCTGAGTTTGTATTTTTAAAATATCGTAAAACAGACGGGAACAATTACGCAATAACCGCGGTGTCGAATCCGTATAATCCGCAAAAACCAGCTATGTACGAGATTTTACTAGATTGGTCGGCGGTGCCGGGTTTTGAGCAGCAGAACCCGGATTCGTGCAAAGCAGTACTGTATTATTACACACTGCCCACCATTGAAGTAAGCCAGGTATTAGCGCCAACCCTTGAGAAGGTTACTTTCCCCAAAGGAACCCTCATCACAGAAAGACGATATTCTTTAACCGATGAACATGCGGCGTATTTCCGGGCATTGTTGCTCGAAACTACCTGGTCGGGCGGGTTTTTCAATACCGCTTCTGCAAATGTGCCTACCAACCTCAGTACAGGTGCGTTGGGATTTTTCGGCGCATGCGGTGTAACGGAAAAGACAGAAATGGTAAAATAACCTGTTGCCAGGCAGCCTGTTTCGGTAAAAAGGCACGGCGAAAACCCTTATCAATAGCTTTAAAAACCTTCTCAGCAAACAAAATCAACAATTTAATTATTTCATTATCAGATGATTAAAAAATATTTATAATTATTTTCAAAATCGCGTCAGGGTAGAAATAAGATTGGGTGTATTATTAACGTAAACAGCTAATCACTCTATTAAAAATAACAAAACACTAAAAACTATGAAAACGAAAAATCTCTTTCAGCTGGCCGTTATTCTATTTTCAGCCTTGGCACTCACATTCACTTCGTGCAAAAAAGACAACCTCGAAACCGGCGTATCCGATCCCGGAACCCTGAAACAGCTATCGGCCGATGAAAATGACGTTCAGTCGATTATGAACGATGCCGAAGAAGATATCACCAATGTATTATCGAACAACTTCAATGGCCTCAAATCAACGGAAGGCAGGCCTTGCAACGCTACCATCGATTCAACATCCGTTTTAAACGATACCATTTCCATTTTTATAACCTACAACGGCACTACATGTAATGGCAAAGTGAACCGTAGCGGTAAAGTTGAGATCAGGAAAAAAGCAGGTATGCACTGGGAGCTGGCAGGAGCTACCGTGATATACAAATTTATTAACTTCACAGTAACCCGCGTGGCTACCGGCAAATCGGTTACCTTAAACGGAACAAAAACATTTGTGAATGTTAATGGCGGACATCGCTGGCAGGTTGGTACCAAAATTACATCGTACGTCGAAAAGGTAAGTGGCAGCATGCAGGCCAGTTTCGATAACGGTACCAGCCGCACCTGGAATGTAGCCCGCCAGCTCACCTATACCGGAACGCCGGGTCAGTTTAACCTGACCATCGATGGATTTGGAAGTGCAGGTGAATATCAGAACCTGGTAGTATGGGGCACAAACCGGGATGGTGAGAATTTTTATACCCAAATTACCCAACCCGTTGTGCACAAACAAACCTGCGACTGGGATCCTGTTTCGGGAATAAAAATACACCAGGTACCCGCCGACAGTAAAAGTGCAACCATTACTTTTGGCTACGACAGCAATAATGAGCCCATAACCGGCGACAACTGTCCGACCCGTTTCAGAATGGACTGGCAGAAAAACAACAAGTCTGGCACAAGCTTCCTTCCCCTCTGAGTTGAAAATCTCGTATTTACTATCCGTGAAACCCGAAAAGCTGATCATCAATGGTCAGCTTTTCTTTTTTAGGCTAATGACACTAAACAAATCTGGATTTCAATAAAGCATTGAATATCATTCACTTAAAATTATGAAAATAATCCAACAGCATTTTTTAACCAAACATTAACAAGTTCCGGATCCGGAAAATTCAGACCGTAAAAAACTAATGCGTAATTTTGCAGTTCAAAAATCAACAAAATGAATACCAACACCCAGAGACTA
>DGQJ01000360.1 GCA_002389705.1 Bacteroidales bacterium UBA4417 | reverse complement strand
TTTTCGGCGTCGATAGCCATACCCAACAATGTATTAATCACCGAAACCGAATCAGCGCCTTCATCTTCAACGGCTTTAGCGATTTCAGCTATGTTGGTAACGTTTGGCGACAGTTTAACGATCATGGTTTTATCGTAAACGCTCCTTACGGCTTTGGTTACCGATGCCGCCATGGGGCAAGAGGTGCCAAATGCCATTCCACCTTCTTTTACATTCGGGCACGAAATATTGAGTTCGATACCGGTAACCTTTTCGAGCGAATTCAGCTTTTCGGCTACTTCCATATATCCCTCAACCGTTGAGTCCGACACATTTACAATAATATGGGTGTCGTAATGCTCAATTTTAGGGTATATGGTATTGATAAAATAGTCAACGCCTTTGTTCTGAAGCCCAACTGAATTAAGCATACCCGAAGGCGTTTCGGCCATACGCGGATACCGGTTACCATCGCGGTTTTTGGAGGTACAGGCTTTTGTAAGGATTCCTCCCAGCCTGTTCACATCCATAAAATCGTCGAATTCGGGGCCATAGCCAAATGTACCCGAAGCTGACATAACCGGGTTTTTAAGCAGCAGTTTATGAACGTTTACTGATAAATCGGGCATAGTTATTTGCGATTTCGGATTTGCGATTTCGGAATTTTTTTTGATCCGTATCGATATTATTTTAGCATGCGGGTATCAAAAACAGGGCCTTCCATACAGGTGGTTTTGTTGCCTTCCACGGTTTCGACCACGCAGCATAAACAAGCGCCTATTCCGCAGGCCATGGTATTTTCGAGCGAAATTTCGCAGGGTATATCATGCAAAGCTGCTGCCCGGCCTACCGCTTTCATCATGGGATCGGGTCCGCAGGCATACACTGCTGAGTATGTTTTGATTTTTCCGGCAAACAGGCTGTGCTGGGTTACCATGCCTTTTTCCCCGGCCGAACCATCATCGGTAGTAATAAACACTTCGCCGTATGGCTTATATTTTTCTGGTTCCAAAATGTCACCGGCTGTACGGCCACCAATCAGCACATCGGGTTTGTACCCTTTGGCATGCAGCAGTTTTGCAAGTAGCAGCATGGGGGCAATCCCTACGCCACCACCCACCAGCAATGCTTTTTCGCCGGCCGGCATGCTGAACGAATTCCCCAGCGGGTAAACCAGGTTCAGTATATCGCCTTCGCTGAGTTTCGACAGAGCAGCGGTTCCGTCGCCAACCTTTTTTATGAGCAGCGAAAGTTCGTTTTTCTCATAATCTACATCGTAAATGGAGAATGGCCGGCGCAGATACGTGGTGGTTGAATTGCTCACCAATACTTCGGCAAACTGCCCGGGAAGTATGCTGGGAAGCGGAACCGGGCATTTCAGGTAAATGGCGAAATAATCGTGGGTTATATGGTGGTTGCGGCTAACCACGAAATCATGGATAAATTTCTTCATCGGGTGGCGAATCTACAGGCGAAAGTACGTAAAAAAAGTCCGTCATGGGTATGAATCGGACTTGTTGTTTATTTTTTATTCAGCGCCCTGGCCGGTGTCTCCCGGCGAGGCAGTTTCTTCCTCAGTGTCTTCAGCAGGTGCGGTAAAATCGGTTATGCCATTGGCAATAAGCAGGTTGTACCATTGCACGAGTTTGCGCATATGTGATGTGTATACACGCTCGCGGTCGTAATCCGGTAAAACTGATTCGAAAAATGCCTTCAAAGTACGATCGTCGGCTTTTATATCGGGAGCGGGCTGTTCGCCGTTTTTCTCGCGCATAAGCCTGAACACTTCACGAAGCGGCATATCTTCGGTGGTAGTAAAAATGCTTATTTCGCCCAACGAACTAATTTTATCGCTGGCAAATGCCTGTATGCGCTTGCCATCAATAAGCGATTCAATAATTACTCCTGTCTTTGTTTGTGCAATTGTTTTAAAAAGCCCTGGCTTTCCCGAAACAGATAAAATTTCTTTCAGATCCATAGAATGTCCTTAATTTTTGCGCAAAATTACTTAAAACAATCTGTTTTTACTACACTGTTTTGCAATCGCACAAAATTTAACACTTCTTACATTTCGAAGCGCCCGGTATAATTTGATGGGGATATTTTGCTGAGTTCTTCCTTGATTTTTACCGGCACATTCAGCTTTTCAATAAAATTACTGATGGCTTTATGGTCGATGTGGGTGTTGGTGCGGGTAAGTTCCTTCAGCGTTTCATAAGGCTTGGGGAATCCTTCGCGACGCAGTATGGTTTGGATGGCTTCGGCCACTACCGCCCAGTTATTTTCGAGGTCGGCATTAATTTTTTCCTCGTTCAGAATCAGTTTATCCAACCCCTTGATCAGCGACTTGATAGCGATGAGTGTATGTGCAAACGGAACGCCAATGTTTCGGCTTACGGTCGAATCGGTTAAATCGCGCTGCAGCCTCGAAAGCGGAAGTTTTGCCGATAAGTGCTCGAACAAGGCATTTGCAATGCCCAGGTTTCCTTCGGCATTCTCGAAATCAATCGGGTTTACCTTGTGAGGCATAGCCGATGAGCCAACTTCGCCGGCTTTTATCTTTTGTTTAAAATATTCCATCGAAATATAACTCCACATATCCCGGCTTAAATCAATAAGAATGGTATTGATTCGCTTCATGTTATCGAAAAGCGCGGCCTGGTTATCGTAGTGTTCAATTTGAGTGGTGTGTTGCAGACGCTCCAGCAAGAGGTTATTTTTTACAAAATCGTTTCCAAATTCCGACCAGTTTATTTCGGGATAGGCCACATAATGAGCATTAAAGTTTCCGGTTGCTCCACCAAATTTTGCCGAAAACGGGATGTTTTTAAGCAATTTCAGTTGCTGTTTAAGCCTTTCGGCGAAAACATAAATTTCTTTACCGAGAATGGTGGGCGAAGCAGGTTGTCCATGGGTGCGGGCGAGCATCGACACGGTTTTCCATTCTTTGGCGCGACGTGTAAGCTTTTGAAGCAGATCCTCGTAAATGGGTATAATTACTTCGTCAACAGCCAGTTTAAGTGCATACGGACCTGCAGTATTGTTGATGTCCTGCGAGGTAAGTCCAAAATGGATGAATTCCTTGTATTTGCCGAGTCCCATTTTGTCGAACCTCTTTTTGAGGTAGTACTCAACAGCTTTCACATCGTGGTTGGTAGTGGCTTCAATTTCCTTAACATCCTGGGCATCATTAAAAGTGAAATCGCGGCAAAGTTCGCGCAGTTCCGATATTTTTTTACGCTCAATCCCCTTCAGTTGCGGAAGAGGGATTTCGCACAGGGCAACAAAATATTCAACTTCAACATACACCCGGTAATTGATAAGGGCTGCTTCGCTGAAATAATATGAGAGGCGCTCAACCTGTTTGCGGTAACGTCCGTCAACAGGGGAGATGGCATTAATCATCGTCAGATCCATGGCATAAAGAATAAAGATTCACTGGTCAAAAGTATGAAAGCCTGTGAATGAATTGCAAGCTTTTGGAAAAATTATATTTTTTTACGTTTTTTACGTAAAATGATGCTTTGTTTGCAGTGCTGCCAAAAATTACATAAGTTTAAGCGCGCATTCCAAGGCTTTGATAATCAGTA
>DGQJ01000170.1:22490-24781 GCA_002389705.1 Bacteroidales bacterium UBA4417 | reverse complement strand
CGCCTTGTGCACCGTCAGCAACGCGGAGGTGTTGCGCATCTGGGTGTGATTATTCACGCCGGTTCGCGCGACGAAGCCGAAAATCAGCAGGGACTGGCCCACTTTATTGAACACCTTATTTTTAAAGGCACCCGCAAACGAAGCAATTACCAGGTGCTGAGCCGGCTCGAAAATGTGGGTGCCGATCTGAATGCTTTTACAACCAAAGAAGATACCAGCGTTTATGCTTCGGTGCAGGCACGATATTACCGTCGCGCTGCCGAATTACTGGCCGATATCGTTTTTCATTCCGTTTTTCCCGAAAAGGAAATTGAAAAGGAAAAGGCGGTGATCATTGATGAAATAAACTCGTACAAGGATAGCCCTGCCGAATGGATTCACGATGAGTTTGATGAGCTGGTTTTTGGGAACCACCCGCTGGGCCGGAATATCCTGGGAACAAAAGCAAGGTTAAAAGCCTATAGCCGTGCAGATATAATCCATTTCCGGGATACGAATTATGTACCTTCCAATGTGGTGATCAGTTCAGTTGCCAATTTGTCGCTGGCATCGGCTATTCAAATGGCCGAGCGTTTTTTTGGGGATATTCCGGCAACATCCTCCGTTGCTGGCAGGCAGCCTTTTACGGGTTACACCTCCCGGAATGTAACTAAAAAGTACTCGAGGCACCAGGCGCATGTGGTTATCGGCAATATTGCCTGCCATGCGCACGATCCACGCCGGTATGCTATGACATTGCTGAATAATATGCTGGGTGGTCCGGCCATGAACTCGAGGCTGAATATCGCCCTGCGCGAAAGAAACGGAATTGCGTATAACCTTGAATCTAATTTCCAGCCTTTTTCGGATACCGGACTGTTCAGCATTTACTGTGGTGCCGACGAGGCACAGATGCCTCGCGCCATCGAGCTTATCCACAAGGAACTTAACAGGTTCCGGAATGTACGTTTGTCGGCTTCGGCTCTGCATACGGCACAGAAACAGCTCAAAGGTCAACTGGCCATTTCAATAGAGTCGCATCAGAATGAAATGCTTGCCATGGGGAAAAATATACTGGTTTATGGAAAGGTGGACCCGGTGGAGGAGATTTACCGGCGGATTGATGCAGTTTCAGCTTCGGACCTGCTGGAAATTGCCAACCATACTTTAGATCCGTCGCAACTCAGCATGCTTATTTTTAACAACCAGAAACCCATCTGAAAATGACTGATTTTGATGAAAGCCTGATGCTGCCGGGCATCGAAAAATATGCTGACCAACATACTTCGCCCGAAATGCCGGTACTGGCACGCTTATCGCGGGCTACCCACCTGCGAACGCACCAGCCCCAGATGTTGTCCGGTCATCTGCAGGGAGCCTTCCTTCAAATGATCAGCCATATGATAAAACCAGCGGCAATACTCGAAATTGGCACGTTTACCGGCTATTCGGCCATTTGCCTGGCACAGGGACTACAGGAGGGCGGAAAACTGATCACCATCGACTGCAACCCCGAAATGGAAGATTTTGCAAAGCCCTATTTTAAAGAAGCCGGCCTGGAGGATAAAATTGAAATGCATGTGGGCGATGCGGCTGAAATCATTCAGAGCCTTACCGGCCCGTTCGACCTGGTTTTTATCGATGCTGACAAGGAAAGTTATGTGCGGTACTTCGAGCTGGTGTACCCGCTGGTGAAGCCGGGTGGCTATATACTTGCCGATAATACACTTTGGTATGGCCGAGTAATTAAACCGGGAGCGGATACGGATCGCGAAACGGCTGGTATCGTTCGATACAATAAATTTGTGAAACAGCACAGCAATGTTGAACAAGTGCTGCTGCCTTTGCGGGATGGGATTATGATTGCAAGAAAAAAATAGTTTTTCATGAATTTTGAAAAAGACCTGATGGCGGGCTTATTTCAACGTTGCAAATGTTTTTTCTTTGGAAATATCGAAAAGCAGGTTAATAGTCATTCTTTTCTTCAGCCTTATTTTGGTTTCGTAAAGGGCATCAATGGAGTAATTGTTTTTATAAGTATGCTCTTCCCATTTCCCGTTGCAGCGGGCCATATTCACAATGCGTAATGTATGTTTTCCCCTGCGTAAATTTACGGAATAGGAATTAGGTTCCGATTGCAATTGTTCGGTGGTTTCGCCAACCAGGTTGCCATCCATATAAATCACGGTTTTTGTATTCAGGTCATAGCCATCAATAATGCCTGTAAACCGGGTATTGATGGTTAACATACCTTGTCGCTGGGCAAAAACTGCCGGAGTCGCCATGCCAACCAGGAGCGTAAACAACAAAAT